>NZ_CAXUNQ010000022.1:0-66856 GCF_964252615.1 uncultured Bradyrhizobium sp. | reverse complement strand
CCGGGTCAAGCCCGGCAATGACGACCTCTCGTGTCCCGGCGCGACGCGGCGCTACACTGCGCTGCGACGCCAACACGCCGTCATGCCCGGCCTTGTGCCGGGCATCCACGTCTTTCTTCCTGATGTGGAGCAAAGACGTGGATGGGCGGGACGAGCCCGGCCATGACGCAGAACACGCTGCCCGGCCTTGCGCCGCGCATGACGTAAGACCGCGCTGCCCGGCCCGGCGAGGCCGGGCATGACGAACCGACAGGCGCGCTTTTAAATCAGGCGCTCACACCCGCGCCGACCGGACACGACACGCCGGTGCCGCCAAGGCCGCAATATCCCGCCGGATTTTTGGCCAGATACTGCTGATGATAATCCTCGGCGAAATAGAATTCGCCGACCGGCGCGATTTCGGTGGTGATGGCACCGAGACCCTTGGCGCCCAGCGCCTTTTGATAGGCCGCCTTCGACGCATCGGCGGCTTGGCGCTGGTCCTCATTGAAAGTGTAGATCGCCGAGCGATATTGCGTGCCGACGTCATTGCCCTGCCGCATGCCTTGAGTCGGGTTGTGGCTTTCCCAGAACGTCTTCAGCAGTTGCTGGTATGAAATCTCTTTCGGGTCGAACACCACCAGCACCGCTTCGGTATGGCCGGTACGGCCGGAACAGACCTCGTCATAGCTCGGATTTGCGGTATGGCCGCCTGCATAACCGACCGCTGTGGTATAGACGCCATCGCCAAGTTCCCAGAACTTGCGTTCCGCGCCCCAGAAGCAGCCGAGCCCGAACACGGCCCGCTGCAGCCCCTCCGGATAAGGCGGCGTGATCCGATGACCGTTGACGAAATGGCGGGTCGCGGTCGGAATTGGTGTGGCGCGACCGGGCAGCGCCTCGGCGGCGCTCGGCAACGCGGTGGTTTTGCGCATGAAGAACATGATAGCCTCCGGGAAGACGTCAGAACGGCGGGAAGCCGCCTCGCCTCACGACAATGGACGATGGCAATATAGGCCTTTACGCGTGAAACGGCAGTCCCGTAGGGCGGTCAATTTCGCGAATATCCGATCAGCGGCTTGCGCGGCCGGAACAGCAGCATCAGCAGAATGCCCAACACGCCCATCACCGCGAACACCGGCTGGTCCAGAAGCAGTTTGACGACGCCATTCCAGAGCCAGGGCGCGGCGCCCTCGATCATGGTCCGGAACGACGTTTGGCTGGATTGATGGACGTCGTTCCAGAACTCGCCGAACCGGGTGAACCGCAGATTCTGGTCGGCGACCCAGCGGGCGCCGTCATAGACCATGAAAATGAACCCGCCGGCCAGCAGCAGAAGCCCTACCAGGCGGAAAAACCCGCGGATCATGCGTCACCCGTTATCTGTCGGCCCGAGGTCGAGCCCGGCTTAACGGGCGTCGCTGAGAAATTCAACCTCGCCAGCATCTTAACTGCTTTCCACCGGGCTTTTGCCCGGCCCGGCCGGGAGGCGGAAAACATTGACGCTGCAACGGCAGGCCTCTATAACACCGCCAATGGCGGCGGGCGCAATCCTGCCGCCGATGTTCTTTGAGCGCCGCCTGTGAGCATATTCGCTCCGAGCGCGGCATTTTCGCAGAACACCCGGAAACAACGCAGCGCCACCAGCGCGATTACCGGCCGGCGTCATTGGACAGGCCAGCCGCGATCAAGTCGCCGCCCGAAGGAATTGAGACATGGCCAATACCTCTTCCGCCAAAAAGGCGACGCGCAAGATTGCCCGCCGCACCATCGTCAACAGGTCGCGCCGAACCCAAATGCGCGGTTCGGTTCGATCCGTCGAGGAAGCGATCAAGAACGGCGACCGCGAAGCGGCGCTGAAGGCGATGGCGATCGCGGAACCGGAACTGATGCAGGCAGCCCAGCGCAGCATCATTCATAAGAACAATGCGAGCCGCAAAGTTTCACGGCTTTCGCACCAGATCGCCAAGCTCGCAAAGTGAACGAACAAAAAAGACGATTTTCAAAGAGCCCGGCAGCGCCGGGCTTTTTCTTTTCTGATGGCGCGCTCGATGCGCCCGCGTGAGAGACCGCTTTCTTAGCATTCCGTTTTTTGTCTGATGCGGTTTTGCCGCAGGCAAGACTTTAAGTGCGGAGATTCCCGCGATTCAATTGCGAAACCGCTACCGGCTGTCCCCTCGCAAATTTTTTCTTGAATCGTCATTGCTGCAATCGGCTTGCTGAAGGTTACCCTATTCCGCTGAGCAAAAAATCTTGCGCATGCGTAGTCACTTATCGGCAATGCGCCGACCGGCACTTTAAAAAAATGCCGCGTCCGCTCAAACGTAAATATTTTATGAATTTTTTTTTGGGCAGTTGTGCGCGTTATTACGGCTATTTCCGCGTTTCGATTCGCCGCACAGATTCAACCCCTTGCCATGTTATCACGAAAGCCGCTGCCTTCTTTGGCAGACGCGGAGCCGATTCGGTTGTCACCCGCGACCCTTCGAGACCGTTGCGCACAAAATACGACGTGCTATCACTTAGACCGTTCGCGACGCCGACGGCTCTTTCAGATCAAAGCGGATTTGATAACCAAAGGCGGACGCGCAGATCGGCGGCGGTGTGCGCGTTGGCGACGCTTTCCAAGCGATAGCTGGGTTGCAACTCGTAGCAATATGAGGGCGGTAAAGCTGTGTCGAAATTTCTCAGGCAGGACGTCCCGTCCGACGCGAATCAAAAAGAGAAATACGAACAGCAGGCCGCGGCGCCGACAAGTTGAAGGCATAAGAGGGTTAGGACGACGGACGGGCTGACGCGGTGAAGCGATCCTGAAGGCACTGAATTCAGGCATCGCCGACTGAATCTGAAACACAAACAAGATGGCAACTTGCCGCATATGTCGCGGCGAGAGGGGGATTTCTATGCTCAACGGTGTCAATGCGGTAGTTGATCACGTCCCACTTTTATCCGACGCCATTTCAGATAACGCCGCAAGACCGCGGCCCCCCGCGCGGGCCCCGGACCGACCGTCGAGTACGCGCTGACCTCAGGAACGCTTCTCCTCAAATTCGCTGATCTGCCGCGGCGTTTCGCCGAGCGGCGGGTCTGTGACCGAAACCGAAGCATCCTTCAAGGTCCTGCCGCGGAAACTGCGGCGGTTCGCCAACACCATAACCCAGTCAGAAGAGTTGCTAGACAATGACAACCATGGAACAGGATCGCTGGTCGCGCGTGAAGGGTCGGCTGCGTTCGACCGTCGGCGAAGACGTTTATTCAAGCTGGTTCGCCCGCATGGACCTGGAAAGCGTGCAGCCGGAAAGCGTGCGGCTGTCGGTTCCGACGCGATTTCTCAAGAGCTGGATCCAGGCGCATTATGCCGAGCGCGTTCTGAGCTGCTGGCAGGCCGAGATGCCCGAGGTGGAACGTGTCGACCTGACCGTGCGGACGGCAATGCGCTGCGCGACGCCCGCGAAGGAGGCCGCCGCACCGGTGGACGCGCGCCGCACCGACCGCAACGATGGACGTCCCGCGCCGGAGCTGCGCGCCACCGCAATCGCGCCGGTGTCGGCAAATCATGAAGCCCTCGGCGGCTCGCCGCTCGATCCGCGCCTGACCTTTGGAAGTTTTGTGATCGGCCGCTCCAATACCCTGGCCCATGCCGCGGCCCGTCAGGTCGCGGAGGGCCGCCGCGGCGACAGCGTGATGTTCAATCCGCTGTACATTCACGCCGGCGTCGGCCTGGGTAAAACCCATCTGCTGCAGGCCGTGACCTGGGCCGGCAATTCAGGCGCCGAGCGCAAGGTGCTCTATCTGACCGCCGAGAAGTTCATGTACGGTTTTGTCGCGGCGCTTAAAACGCAGACCGCGCTCGCGTTCAAAGAGGCCTTGCGCGGCATCGATGTGCTGGTCATAGACGATCTGCAATTCCTGCAGGGCAAATCCACCCAGGCCGAATTCTGCCATACGCTGAACGCGCTGATCGATGCCGGACGCCAGGTGGTAATCGCTGCGGACCGTCCGCCCGCCGATCTCGAAAGCCTCGACGACCGCGTCCGCTCGCGGCTGGCCGGCGGGCTGGTGGTCGAGATGGGATCGCTCGGCGAGGAACTGCGCCTGGGGATTCTGAAATCGCGGGTCGCGGCAGCGCGCACGCATCACGCGAGCTTCGACGTGCCGGCGCCGGTGCTGGATTATCTCGCGCGCAGCATCACCCATAACGGGCGCGACCTTGAAGGCGCGGTCAATCGCCTGCTGGCGCATAGCAAGCTCAACGCCACGGCGGTGACGCTGGAAATGGCCGAGCGCGAGGTGCGCGACCTGATCCGGCCGCAGGAACCCAAGCGCATCAAGATCGAGGACATTCAGCGCGTGGTGGCCCGGCAGTATAATGTCAGCCGCTCCGACCTGCTGTCGTCGCGCCGCACCGCCAATGTGGTTCGCCCGCGGCAGGTCGCGATGTATCTGGCAAAAACGTTGACACTGCGCTCGCTGCCCGAGATCGGCCGCCGCTTCGGCGGACGCGATCACACCACCGTGCTGCACGCCGTGCGCAAGATAGAGGCACTGGTCGCCAAGGATGTCGCGCTGTCCGAGGAAGTCGAATCGCTGAAGCGGCAGTTGCAGGAGTAGCCACGGGTCGTCCCCGCGAAGGCGGGAGGACGACGGAATCGTGAAAACCCCCGGCAAAACGTGGGGAACGGCATTACGCCTCTCTTGCACTTGCCGGCTATCCGCGCCACCTTGGGGTCCCCCCCGCGGGGCTTGATCACATCCAGCTTTGATCCGGCCTTACGGGTTTCAGATGCCGCGGCGCGCCCTTGGACCGCCCGGCTTTTCTATCTTAGGATCAGGCGGGTTTTGCAATGAAGGTCACCGTCGAACGCGCGCAACTCCTGAAATCGCTGGGCCATGTGCATCGCGTGGTCGAGCGCCGAAATACCATCCCGATCCTCGGCAACGTGCTGATCCGCACCGAAAACGCGAAACTGTCGCTGAAGGCCACCGACCTCGACCTCGAGGTGACGGAAACGCTCAGCGCCGAGATCGGCACCGGTGGATCGACCACGGTGCCCGCGCATATGTTCTACGACATCGTGCGCAAACTGCAGGACGGCGCGCAGATCGTATTGGAGGGCGATGGCGACCGTTCGGTGCTGGCAATCCGCGCCGGCCGTTCGCGCTTCACGCTGCAGACCCTGCCGGAAAACGATTTTCCGGATCTCGCCGCCGGCGACATGACACATTCGTTCGCCCTTGCCGCATCCGACATGAAGCGGCTGATAGACCGCACCCAGTTTGCGATCTCGACCGAAGAAACCCGGTATTATCTCAACGGCATCTATCTGCACGCGGCCGGCAACGCCAAGACCACGACCTTGCGCGGCGTCGCCACCGATGGCCATCGCCTCGCGCAGGTCGATCTGCCGCTCCCCAAGGGGGCGTCCGGCATGCCCGGTGTGATCGTGCCGCGCAAGACCGTCGGCGAAGTGCAGCGGCTGATCGAGGACAGCGAGGCCGAAGTCGGGATCGAACTGTCGCAGGGCAAGATCCGCTTCACCATCGGCAATGTCGTGCTGACCTCGAAACTGATCGATGGCACGTTTCCGGACTACGGCCGCGTCATTCCGCAGAACAACGACAAGGAATTGGTCGTCGACAAGAAGAATTTCGAGGCTGCGGTGGACCGCGTCTCGACGATTTCCAGCGAGCGCGGCCGCGCGGTGAAACTCGCATTGTCCGCCGGCAAGCTCATCTTGTCGGTGACCAATCCGGATTCCGGTAGCGCCACCGAGGAGCTCGAGGTCGAATATGCCTCGGATGCGCTCGATATCGGCTTCAATTCGCGCTATCTGCTCGACATCGCAGCCCAAATAGAGGGCGAAGTTGCGGTGCTCAAACTCGCCGATCCCGGCTCGCCGACGCTGATGCAGGACAAGGACAACAAGGGTGCACTCTATGTGCTGATGCCGATGCGGGTGTGACCTTTCTATTCGCGCATCCGTTCACTGGATTGCGTCATGGCCGGGCTTGTCCCGGCCATCCACGTCTTTGGACGCAGGTAGTGAAGACGTGGATGCCCCGGGACCAGCCGGGCATCCCGACAGAGTAGTTCATGACCCGCTCCCGCATCCATCGCCTGACGCTGACGCACTTCCGCAATTATCGTGCGGCGAGCCTGCAGACGCGCGGCGACGTGGTGGTGCTGGTCGGCCCGAACGGTGCCGGCAAGACCAACTGCATCGAGGCAATCTCGTTTCTGTCGCCCGGGCGCGGATTGCGCCGCGCGACCCTGGACGACGTCGCGGACAATCAGGGCGACGGCTCGTGGGCGGTATCCGCCGAGGTCGAAGGCGCGCTCGGGCTGGCGACGCTGGGCACGGGCATCGATGCGCCCGCCAACGAAGAGGCCGCGGCGAGCCGCCGCTGCCGGATCGACCGCGAGCCGGTGAATTCGGCAACCGCGTTCGGCGACCATCTGCGCATGGTGTGGCTGACGCCGGCGATGGATGGGCTGTTTATGGGCGCGGCTTCGGAACGACGGCGGTTTTTCGACCGCCTGGTGCTGGCGATCGATCCCGAGCATTCCAGCCGGGTGTCGGCGCTGGATCGCAGTTTGCGCTCGCGCAACCGGCTGCTGGAGGTGCGCAATTACGACGACCATTGGTGCGACGCCATCGAGCGCGAAACCGCCGAGCTGGCGGTGGCGGTGGCGGCGACGCGCGGCCAGACCGTGATGCGGCTGGCGGCAATGCTGCGCGCGCGCGGCGACGCCTCGGCCTTTCCGTCCGCCGCGATCATGCTCGACGGCTGGATGGAAAACGCTCTGATCAACGAACCGGCGACCTTCGTGGAGGACCGCTACCGCGAGATCCTGCGCGCCGGGCGCGCCCGCGACGCGGCCGCCGGCCGCACGCTGGATGGTCCGCATCTCACCGACCTGCAGGTGATCTACGCGCCGAAGAACATGCCCGCGCGCGAGGCTTCGACCGGCGAGCAGAAAGCGTTGCTGATCGGCCTCGTGCTGGCGCACGCCAGCCTGGTCGCCGAAATGGCCGGCATCACGCCGCTGCTGCTGCTCGACGAAGTCATCGCGCATCTCGATCCCAGCCGGCGCGTGGCGCTGTTCGAGGAGCTGGCAGGCCTTGGCGCCCAGGTCTGGATGACCGGCGCCGACCCCGCGGCGTTCGCTGACATAGGTTCATCGGGCGAGATGTTCGACGTAGAGAACGGGCGCATCACGCGTCGGGCCTAGAGCATCATCTGTCGCCCCGCAGATTTTCGAAAACCAGCCGGCACTCACCGATCGAGGATTTCGCGCAACCGCGCGAACCGGTCCGGATCGAACGGATAGACGCTGTTGGCTTCGATGCCTTGCTCGGAAAGTGACTTTTTCACATTTCTGCGTTCACGCTCATCATTCGGTACCCTTCGGTCTCGCGCGTGCAGCATATGCCGCGTGACTGCCGTGACCACCTGAGCGAAGTAACTCTTGTCAGGAATCAGCTGAACTTCTTCGGAGCGGCTTTTTTCCGATAGCCGTTGTAATTGTCCCAGACGTTGCAGCAAACTTTCGACTGTCGTCACAACCTGAGTAGGAATTTCTGCAATGTCGAGGCTGAACAGGCTGAACGTTGATATTATTAACCGAATCTCGGTCTGCATCATCACATGACCAATGCTGCCGAGCGTGATCTCGTTGGGCTTGCGATCGGCAAGCCATTTCTCGAGCCGGCGCTCCAACCGCTCGTGCAGCCTGCGATACTGCTCGTAGAGCGAAATCAGGCCGTCTGGAGGAAGGGCGACACGTTCCTTTGAAGTGAAATCCCATCCGAACAGTAGACGCGTCTGATCGACATCAAGGCGTTCGAGCTCGAACCGTTCAGGGACAATGCGATCTCCCTCGCCTGCAACGGCAAATTCCTCGCTTCTGAAGATCGAGTCAGCCTCATTCAGCAGGAATGTGACAAGATCCAGGTCGCTTGCTCGAACCGCCATGAGCCGACGGCAGGCCGCTTCGAGAAAGGCAGCCTCACGGCCGTTCGCGCCTCGCCGTTCAGACGCGGGAATTTGATTGCTGACCTCACGCGCGAACGCCGCCAGGGCGGAGGCGGCCTCCCAATTAGATCGGCCTGCAAACAAAGCTGCGAACGCCAGATAGTACGCATAGTTGGTACCGGTGGCTCCATTGACGCTGTCGATATTCTGAAGTTTTTCCCTGTGGGCATTATAAGTCTGCTCGTCGATATTTTGAGCGTTAACCCCCCAGAACTTGAATTGCTCAACCGCGGCACCGGCACCCTCCCAGCCTTCGAAGCAGACCGGAGGGCTGCTCCTTGCCGCGATGGAGCGCGTACTTTTGCGTTTCAACAACATCTCGGCGGCAACGCGAAAGCAACTCTCCCAGGCTTTAGCCTCGTCAGCCATGACTTTTTTTAGAAACGCGCGATGGAAATCCGCAACCGCGCCTTCATTCGGACCCGCGAGATGGAAATCCGGATTCTGTTTTGAAAAATCCTCTATCTCTTTCAAAAACCCGAGTTCGTCCAGAAGGTGCTTTTCCTGTATGTCCGTAACTGCGCGCCAGCTCTCCTGGACCTTTCGGCTTTCACCGGGATTATCGTGCTGGAAAGTCCGGATTTCGGCACGCGTTCTGGAATCCAGAACATGGTCGCGACCCACTTCCCGCAAATCCGCGTAGTCGGACATCAGCACATCAATCCACCCTAGCAATGAAGCCGCGTGGTTTGATATGACCGGCGATGCCGGCCCCTCTTTCCAGGAGCCCACGCCGAAGTCCTCGAGAAATGAACTGGGGTGACGGACATAATTGACGGCGAAGCTATCGGATATATACGGCGGTCTGTGGGATTGAGCCGCTCCGTGCACGTGACTGTCTGCCGTAAGATAGAGCAGGCGTTCGCTGCTGTCGGCCTGAATGGCGGTCTCGTTCCAAAGCTCGACTTCAGCTAGGGCGGCAGCGTCGCGATCGAGCAATGACCCGGCTTCCTTTCCCGCCTTCTGCAGCAGATCCGCCCATTCATCCCTGCGGTCGCGCAACTCCTTGTCGCGCTCATCGGTAATATCGCCAAGCTTCCGGAAACCGCCCTTCTGAAAGCTGCTCCTCTGTAAAATGCGGTTCGGCACGGATTGCTGATCGATCCAGGCCAGCGGGGCTATCCGACTTCGTGAAAAAAGACTATCGAGACGCTTGTTGCCGGACGGCTTGCCGATCTGATTTCTTATCAACCGCCTGAGTGTTTCACCGAAATCCGGTTTCTTCTCACTGACGGTGTCAAGTTGCGGAAACTGTTCCATCATCAGCTTTACGAGGTGTCCCTCAAGCTGTTCCGTCAGCTTCTTGTAGAAGTCCGACAGGTCGTCAGAAACGAATGATGCAAAATGCTCGACCACACCTGCAAGCTCAGGCTCGAGCGACTGAGGTACGTACAGCGGCGAGAGCTTGCTGACCGAAAAGCCGATATAGCGGGCAAGCAGTTCGCAAATGAAGGCATGCGTTGCGATCGGATCTGACCGGAAAATCGAGCCATACCGTACAAAATTTCCGACGTGCTCAGCCCTGTCGGAATGCTGGCTGCGACCTCTGGCTCTTTGGCCTTTTCCCTCAGCAGGCGATGCCCTGAAATCCTGGCGTATATACGCGAGGGGCTGGGCACAGAAATAAACGACATTGGTGTCTACGGCATAAATATGCTCACGATTTAGCAGCCGTTCCGCATCGAGGTCAGCCCTTCGCGCGACAAGATGGGGTCGCAGCAACGCAATATCCTCAATCTGCTCAAGCAGGCTGGGAGACGCTTCTGCGATCGTCATCGCATTTCCTATACTACCATTGCGGCTGACCAAGCCTCTTGCAACGACACGGCCTCAACGTCGGAAAGCTCATCTACGAACTGTGCGCCCTGGAACAGTACGCCAAGAAACTCGCTGGTCTCTCTCAGGCTGGCTGATGCTACCGCCTTCAGTGCAAACGTCGACAGAGCCGGCCATCCTTGCCTAATTCGTTGCGTAACTTCATCGACCTCGTGCCTTCCAAGCGTATCGTAAAAGCGATTCGAGCATATTTCCGGATCTATCTTTTTGTCTTCGATGTCGAGTCTCAGCGGATGGGCAAAGATAATAAACCAGACATCGAGACTAGTTGGGACGAGCCTGGCCAGATAAAGGAAGTCATCCTCGCTCCTCCCCGGGGGTAGGTAGCCGGACCTCGGATCGGCCCGTTGCGCTCTCAACAATGTTTGCAAGCAGCGGGCGGACTCCAGCGTTTCAGAGCAAAGCTCCATCGCCGTTTCAAACATCGCCCGTTGCAGCCGGATAACTTCCGGCGCGAAATCCAGGTCGAGTTGCACCCCGAGCTTGAAGACGGCGCCCGGCAATACATCGATCAAGCCCTTGGCGCGGATCCTGCACGCCAGCGTCAGAATGGTATCTCCAACGACGAACTGGTCCCGGCGATCGAAATCGGACTCGGACCATATTTTCTCTATCGCGTTCTCGAAGCGACCTTGCGCATGCGCAGGCAAGTCGTCGTACAGATCCTTGAGATCTGCGGCGAGGTCGAATTCATTCCGGCCGATGTAGGACTTTGCCATCGGAAACGCGTCGGACGGGCCCAGCGCTTCGGGTCGTGGCGTCAATCTGAAAAAGTCCTTGATCCCGCACCGAAGCCACCGTGCCAACTCCCGGACCGGGAGCGCAGCCAACTCTTCGTCATAATCGGCCCGCCGACCGCTGTTCATGTTCACAACCGCCTCATAACCTTGTCGAATGCCGCCTTGTCTCGGGCGATCAGAGACTTGGCAAATTCCGCATCGCTGTCAGAGCAGGCGCGGCCTGCGGTATCTAAAGCCAGACCTCGGCTGCTCGTCAGCTTACCAAGATAGGTAAATCCCAGTTCGGTGTCTGCCGCGGCGGCATGCGTCAAACACTCGCTTACACGTTCAGCGCCGCCATCTTTAGGCGCTCTTCCAGTTTCGAAGGCTTCCAGATCAAGTGTCTGTCCCCAAGCCGGTCCAAATGACGCCGGGGACGATGCGGAGGCTGCCATAAAGCGCCGATGCCTTCCAGCGTCGGCTATCGTGGGCCGGGCGCTTTTAATCTTGACCAAAAGCTCCGCAGGCACATGAACAGCGACCAGATACTCATTCTCGCATCTATGAACCAGACCAAGAAAGTCCCTCGCAGCATCTCCCTTCCTGGCTTTGGTGTAGGCTCGCAAGCGGGCTTCCAGCCGCCGCCTTGGGGTAAACCACACCATCGGATTGCCGAAACGGAAATCCTCCCTGATTTGAAAGAAACCGCTGGTAAGCGTCGACAGTTTCGCTTGGATAAGGGAATCCCGCGAACCGCTTTTGCTCCTGTGTGCAAGAGCGAACAATTCGTAATATTTCTTGTCCCTCAGCATCATCATCCAGTGATCAAGCGTGACAACGCTTGAATACCACTCGTCTTCATCGGGACAAGGTCCGGCCGCTGATTGCAACAGCAGCGGTGTGCCTGTTCGAACAGGGTATTCACCCGGCGGGGAGACGGGATCACCAAAGCAGGCATCCTCAAGGCAGGCGAAGTAATCGTGGATATTCGTCATGGCCCCGGCCACGCCCAAATCGACCTTGGCCGCGGCGCGGTCACGCACCAGCTTGGTTATTTGCTGCGAAAATGCGCGAGTGTGAAGGTTTATCTTCTCGCCATCTCGCACATTGGCAGCGAAAATCCTGAAAAGATCGCTCTTTTTGATTTCCGGACCGGCTCTCCATCCTTTTGCTTTCGCCCTGCGACCCACGCCGCCTGCTCCCACCCGGCACTGCGTCCCTGCCGACCCGATATTGGGCTGGTATTCCGCCGCGCTCAATAGACACACAACCTTGCGGAATTTCAAGTTCACGTAGGCGCGCGGGGGATGCATAAGTCAAAGCCAACTGACGGCAGTTCGACCGAACCGAGACCGACGGCATTGCTTTCCAAACCCTGCCCGATTCGGCCATCGCCAACTCCTGATCAAGCTTTGCTTTGGCCCGGAATCAGCATTCCAGCCGCCTTGTAAAACCACTTAAAAATCCTATCTATTCAACAGCTTGTTGCCGGCGACTTTGCGCTAGGCGCAATGCGGCTTTCATGGCACAAATAGAATGAGTCAGCGCCCGATTTTCGCGCTGATTCGGACATCCTCAAAGGCTCCTGGCATGACAGAACCCGCCCGGCAAAAGATCGCCGACACCGAGCATTCGCCGATCGAATACGGCGCGGAATCGATCCGGGTTCTGAAGGGACTGGACGCCGTGCGCAAGCGGCCCGGCATGTATATCGGCGACACTGATGACGGCTCCGGCCTGCATCACATGGTCTACGAAGTCGTCGACAACGCTATCGACGAAGCCCTGGCGGGCCACGCCACCGCGGTGGAAGTCGTGCTCAATGCCGACGGCTCCGTCACCGTGCGCGACGACGGCCGCGGCATTCCGGTCGACATCCACAAGGGCGAAGGCATCTCGGCGGCCGAGGTCATCATGACCCAGCTGCATGCGGGCGGAAAATTCGACCAGAATTCCTACAAGGTTTCCGGCGGCCTGCACGGCGTCGGCGTCTCCGTGGTCAACGCGCTGTCGAGCAAGCTGAAGCTGCGGGTCTGGCGCGACGGCAAGGAGCATTTTATCGAATTCGCCCATGGCGACGCGGTGGCGCCGCTGGTGGTGGTGGGCGACGCAGCCGGCAAGCGCGGCACCGAGGTGACGTTCCTCGCCTCCGGCGAGACCTTCACCAATGTCGAATACGATTTCGCGACGCTGGAGCATCGCCTGCGCGAACTCGCATTCTTGAATTCCGGCGTCAACATCGTGCTTTCGGACATGCGCCACGCGGTCGAGAAGCGCGAGGAGATGATGTACAAGGGCGGCGTCGAGGAGTTCGTCAAATACCTCGACCGCAACAAGAAGGCGATGGTGCCGGCGCCGATCATGATCGATGCCGACCTCAACGGCATCGGCGTCGAGGCCGCGTTGTGGTGGAACGACAGCTATCATGAGAACGTGCTGTGCTTCACCAACAACATCCCGCAGCGCGACGGCGGCACCCATCTCGCCGGGTTTCGCGGCGCGCTGACGCGGCAGGTCAACGGCTATGCCGACGCCATTGCCAAGCGCGAGAAGATCGCGCTGACCGGCGACGACTGCCGCGAAGGCCTCACCGCGGTGCTGTCGGTAAAGGTGCCGGATCCGAAGTTTTCCTCGCAGACCAAGGACAAGCTGGTTTCTTCCGAAGTCCGCCCGGTGGTGGAGAACGTGCTCAACGAAGCTTTGGCGGCATGGTTCGAAGAACATCCAGCCGAAGCCAAAATCATCGTCGGCAAGGTGGTGGAAGCCGCCGCCGCGCGTGAGGCGGCGCGCAAGGCGCGCGAACTGACGCGGCGCAAGGGCGCGCTGGATATCGCCTCATTGCCCGGCAAGCTCGCCGATTGCCAGGAGCGCGACCCGGCGAAATCCGAACTGTTCATCGTCGAGGGCGACAGCGCCGGCGGCTCGGCAAAACAGGGACGCAACCGCGAATTCCAGGCCGTGTTGCCGTTGCGCGGGAAAATCCTCAATGTCGAACGCGCGCGCTTCGACAAGATGCTGGGCTCCGAGCAGATCGGCACCCTGATTACGGCGCTGGGCACCGGCATCGGCCGCGAGGATTTCGACCTGTCAAAACTGCGCTATCACAAGATCATTGTCATGACCGACGCCGACGTCGACGGCGCGCACATCCGCACGCTGCTGCTGACGTTCTTCTTCCGGCAAATGCCGCAGATGATCGAGGCCGGCCATCTCTATATCGCCCAGCCGCCGCTCTACAAGGTGACGCGCGGCAAGTCCGAGCAATACCTCAAGGACGAGCGGGCGCTGGAGGACTACCTGATCGCCACCGGGCTCGACGATTGCGTGTTCAAGCTCGCCTCCGGCGAAGACCGCAGCGGCAGGGATTTGCAGGCGCTGGTCGAGGATGCCCGCGTCATCCGCGGCACGCTGCACAATCTGCACAGCCGCTATAACCGCGGCGTGATCGAGCAGGCGGCGATTGCCGGCGTGCTCAATCCGAGGATCACCGGCGATACCGGCACCGCCAATGCCGCCGCCGGCTATATCGCCCGCCGGCTCGACGCGCTGACCGACGAGGTCGAGCGCGGCTGGACCGGGCGTTTCACCGAGGGCGAAGGATTTCTGTTCGAGCGCACGGTGCGCGGCGTGAAGGACGCCGCCATCATCGACGACGCACTGCTCGGTTCGGCGGACGCGCGCAAGCTCGACGATTATGCCGGCAGGCTGCAGGAGGCCTATCCGAAGCCGGGCCTGCTGCGCCGCAAGGATACCGAGACCGCCATCCACGGTCCGGTCAGCCTGTTCGAGGCGGTGACCGATGCGGGGCGCAAGGGCGTGGCGCTGCAACGCTACAAAGGCCTCGGCGAGATGAACCCGAGCCAGCTCTGGGAAACCACGCTCGACACCAACGAACGCTCGCTGCTGCAGGTCAAGATCAAGGAGGTCGACGAGGCCGACGACATCTTCACCAAGCTGATGGGCGACGTCGTCGAACCGCGCCGCGAATTCATCCAGGACAATTCGCTGAGTGCGAATGTGGACGTGTGATCAGCGTGGTCGACTGGCGAAATGTCGGTCTGCTCGGCATCGATGTCGGCTACTCCGAACGCAGAAAAACCACCGGCATAGCCTCCTACAGGTTCGGCCAGTCTGCCATTCTCAGTTGCGTAGGCTCCCTGCCTCAAAACCGCGCTGAAGCCCTTTCGCACCAGCCGCCTTATGACGCCGTCGCGATCGACGGACCGATCATACCCGCTACGGCGAATCCCGACCAGATCATCCGTCACTGCGAACGCGTTCTGAGCAGGGGGCTGTTTGGCAAGCGGTGTAAGCCCGGATTTAGCCATTTCGGCACAGGGCTCCAGTTGCGGAAGGCAACGACAATGATTGTCGGCGAAATGCCAAGCTACCGGCGCCACGACGGCGCTCCGTTGGTCGAAGCATTTCCGAACGCATTTCTCGGCGTCATGCTTGACGAAGAAACATATTCCGCGTTTGAACGAATTCCGCGCGGCAAAAAATCCGATATCTTTTTCGCGCAGGCATCCCGTGGCCGCGCATTCGATCGGCTTTTCGAGTGTCTCGGATGGAACGATGCGATTTTGCGGGAGCAGGTTCAGACGGCCGCTCGTGAAACCACGCGCGTATCACACGAACATCGTGCAGCGCTTGTCTGCGTGCTTACCGCTGCCTGCGCTTTGTCCGGTCAAGCGGTATACATCGGCGACGAGGCCAGCGGCAGCATTTGCCTGCCGCCGCCATCTCTCTGGGCCGGCTGGGCGAAGACGGCCATCTGCTGATATACACGCCCCCACCTTTCGGCCGCGGTAATGCTAGTCCATGACATCCCTTGATAAGATCGAGCGAGGGCCGATCGCAGCGACAAGCTCCGCGGGCGCGACCCGCGGCTGGCTCGCTCTCGAGCTGACCGAGACGCTCAAGCTCGCCGTGCCCATCGCAGCTACCCAGCTTGGGCAGATCGCGATGATGACGACCGATCTTGCGTTGATCGGCCGGCTCGGCGACGGCGCGGTCGCCGCGGCGGCGCTGGCGCACACGGTTTTCTTTGTCGGCTTCACCTTCGTGATGGGGCTGGTGTCGGCAGTGGCGCCGCTCGCCGCGCAGGCGTTCGGCAGGCGCGATCCGCGGATGGTGCGGCGCGCGCTTCGCACCGCGCTATGGGCCGCGCTCGTGGTTTCAATGCCGATCATGCTGCTGCCGCTGTTCGGCGAGCCGATCCTGTTGAAGCTCGGTCAGGCGCCCGCCACCGCACATCTTGCACAGACCTATCTGCTGGGTCTTGGATGGGGGATTACGCCTGGCCTTTGGTTCCTGGCGATCCGGGGCTTCATGGGCGCGGTCAACCGCCCGGAGCCTGGACTGTGGATCACGCTGGCCGCGATTCCGGCCAATGCGCTGCTGGTCTGGCTGCTGATCCATGGCGCCTGGGGGCTGCCGCGGCTGGAGCTGTTCGGCGCCGGCCTCGCTACCGCCATCGTCAATTTCGGCATGCTTCTGGCGGGGCTCTGGTTCGCTGCCTATCGCCGACCCTTCAAAAAATACCGCGTGCTCGGCGGCATCTGGCGCATCGATTGGGGATTGATGCGGCAACTGATCGTCATCGGCGGCCCGATCTCCATCGCTTTCCTGCTGGAATATGGCCTGTTCGGGGCCGCAGGGCTGCTGATGGGGCTGATCGGAACCACGGCGCTGGCGGCTCACCAGATCGCGCTGCAGATCGCGGCGATCCTGTTCATGGTGCCGTTCGGCATCGGCATGGCTGCGACGGTGCGGGTTGGCCATGCCATCGGCCGCGGCGACGCGCCGGCGGTCCGGCGCGCAGGCTTTGTCGCAACGCTGCTCGGCATGATATTCATGTCCATCATGACGCTGGCCGTGATCCTCGGCCGGTTTGCGATCGCGCGGTTATTCTTCGGCGAAGCCGCAGAGAGCGCGGGCATCGTCATCGAGCTCACGGCGACCCTGCTGATGGTCGGCGCGACATTGTTCGCCGCCGACGGCATCCAGACCGTCGCCGCCGGCGCGCTGCGCGGCCTCAACGACACCAGGGTGCCGCTGGTGTTTGCCGCAATCAGTTACTGGCTGATCGGCTTCCCCGCCGCCTACGCCTTGGCCTTCTGGGCCGGCTTCGGAGCCGCCGGCGTATGGATCGGGCTATCCTGCGGCACCGCCATGTATGCCGTGCTCCTGATGGTACGCTTTCAGCTCCTGGCGCGCCGCTTGCAAATCTTGCAGATGGCCGATCGCCCGCGCACATTAGATAGGACGATCGCCGCTGGAACCTGAAGGAGGGCGGATGATTGTCTTATGTGGCATTCACCGAAATCTGGACTGACAGTGCAAAAGCGGCCCTGGCGCGCGCCTTTGATGCCGCCTGGGACCGCTTCATCAGCGCCGAAGGAATTGCGGCGGCGACCGACGACAATCGCAAACGCCTCGCGGCCAGAATCGTGGCGTTGGCAAAATCGGGGGAAGCGGACGAAAACGCCCTGAGCGAAGCCGGATTTATCCATATTCGCGTCCTTGCGGAAGCCGCCCGGCTCGGGGCACACAACCGAAGCGGAGCAGCCCCGGGAAACGCCGGCCCTGCCGACAGCGCCGGCGCCCATGCCTATACCCCGGAAACCGTCGCCGCGATGTCGACCGCGCTCGAGCTGTGCCTGGATACCCTGCCGCTGCGAATTCCATCGGATGCATTGAGATTTCTATCGGCCAGCATCCTCGACGACGCCTCCCGCGGAGAGCGCGACCCGGAACGGCTGCGCCGTCATGCGCTCGACGCCCTCAAGGCGCGTCACTAGCATCGGTCGGCAGCCTGACGGGACGTTACCGCTCTTCCAATCCGCGCGATGGCCGCTGCGCGCCCCGTTCATCTCAGCTGCGCTCCGGAAGCGGTTTGCAGGTGACCGATCATGCTTTAGGTTGTGCCGCCAGATGCGAGGAAACTTCCGATGGCCCATGAAACCGCAACGCTCGCCGCCTATGTCGCCGACCTGAACTTCGCGGACATCCCGCCCGAAGTGCTGGAGCGCGCGAAAGTCCTGACGCTGGATTTTCTCGGCAGCGCCGTACGCGCCCGGCGCGATGCCGAATCCACGCCGTCCCTGCTCAAGATGCTGGAAGCACTGGCGCTCGACGGCAGCGGCCAGTCCACGGTATTCGGCGATGCCAGGACCTGGACCCCGGCGGTGGCGGCGCTGCTCAACGGGGCGCTGGGCCATTCGCTGGATTTCGACGACACCCATGCGGATTCCTCGCTGCATCCGAGCGCGCCGGTGGTACCGGCGGCGTTCGCGGTCGGCGAACTCGTCGGCGCGTCGGGCCGCGACGTGCTGACTGCCATCGTCGCCGGCTATGAAGTGTGCTGCCGGCTCGGCAACGCGCTCGATCCGACCTCGCATTACAAGCGCGGCTTTCACCCGACGGCTACCGCAGGCACCTATGGCGCCGCGGCGGCGGCGGCCAGACTGTTCGGGCTGTCGCAACAGCAGATCATCGCGGCGTTCGGCGTTTCCGGCAGTCAGGCCGCGGGCTCGCTGCAATTCCTGGTCAACGGCGCCTGGAACAAGCGCTACCAGGTCGGCGCCGCGGCGATGAACGGCGTCATTGCCGCCACGCTGGCGCGCAACGATTTCGTCGGTGCCGACGAATCGATCGAGGGCAAGCATGGCCTTTTGGTCGGCTACAGCGATGGCGCTCATCCCGACAAGGTCGTCGCCGGCCTCGGCGAGATTTACGAAACCATGAAAATCGGCGTAAAGCCCTATCCGAGCTGCCGCTATACCCACGCCGCGCTGGATGCGCTGATCGCGATGCGCAGGGAGCACAATTTGACCCCGGACCAGGTCAGGCGGGTCGAGATCGGCTTGCACCGCAACGGCATTACATTGACCGGCGACGCCGCCACCAAGCGCCATCCGACCTCGATCGTCGGCGGGCAGTTCTCGATGTTTTTCACCGGTGCCGTCGCGCTGGACCAGGGCCGTTTCGGCTGGGACGACTACGCCCGGCTCGGCGACGCCGCAGTGGACGCGCTGGCGGACCGCTTCGACGTGGTGCAGGATGACCGCCTCGAGACCGGCCGCAGCCATCCGTTCGGCGCGCGGGTTTCCATCACCACCGAAGCCGGGGTGCATGAACGGCTCAATGCCGATCCGTCTGGCGAGCCGTCGTCGTTTCCCGATGCGCAAGCGATGCAGCAGAAATTCCTGACGCTGGCGCGCCCGGTGCTGAACGGCCGCGCCGAACAACTGGCGGATGCGATCCTGTCGCTCGAGCGTTTCGACCATGTTGCGGCCGCGACCCGTCTCGGGCGCCAATAACGGGGCGACAGGCCAACTCCGGTCTGATCGATCTTTTGCAGGACATGCCGCAAATTTCGGCATTTTCGCGCGCCGCATTTTCGCAAAAGTTCGAACCTAATCGCGACCGCAGGAACTAATGCTCAGGGGCCGAATTATCAACGCCAACAAGGGGCGTGCGCTGTGCCGGTTTTGCGATATTTTCTGACGATGGGCTGCTGCCTGCTGGCGCTGCTCTTCACCGCCGCTTATCTCATGCCGCAAGGCGAGAGTTTCCCTCCCAAACCTGAACCCGCGGCCGCGCAGAGCGAGAGCGGCGGTTCTCTGGCTTCGTGGCGAAAGTCACAGCAGAACTTGAGCAAATCTCAATCTGCGGCGGTGGTTTATCCGGATATCGCGCCGATGGCGCCGACTGCCGATCGCTTGCAATTTGAACGCCAGATGACATTCCGCACGCCGGACAGCGCGGCGTTGGAGGCAAGAGCCGAACTGCCTGCTGCGGTTGAAGCCGCTGCCCCTCCGGCCATGCCCGCTAAATCGGCCGCAAAACCATCGTCGCGCACGAAAAACGTGGCCAGAGCTGAACGCCGGGATCGGCCGAATTATGCTGCGGCCTATCCGCCTGCGCCTGCAGCGCAGTTCGGCGGCTACCGCCAGGCACAGTTTGACCGGTCGTCCGGCGGTTTTTTCGGTTTCCGCATGTTCTAGCATGACCGGGGCCGGGATTATTCCGGTTGACCTCGGGTAGCCCTCGCCGCACCGGTGATGTCCTGGATAATTAAACCCGCAGCGTCGGCGTCTTCCCCTGCTGGGCTACCGTATGCCGCCAGCCGGTCATGCCGTCTTCGACCGGTTGGTACCGGCGGTGATTGACCCTTCAACCAAAATTGCGGCGCGCGTCGAATTGAAGACGCGTCCATCCGAGCGGAGACATGCTTGCTCCCGCTTTCGCATCGACGACACCGACGATGAATGCTGGTACGATGGCCAAAAATTTGGCGGAGACATCGATGAGCTGGCTTCCCTCCAACGATCCAGCGCTCGGCGATCCCACTTCCTGCGACGCGCTGGAGCTGCTGATCGTGCCGCGCACCCGCGACCTCGGCGACGGATTCGAGGTGCGCCGCGCGCTGCCGCATGGCAGGCGGCAGATGGTCGGACCCTTCATCTTCTTCGACCATTTCGGACCGGTGCAATTCGTCTCCGGCAAAGGCATGGACGTGCGGCCGCATCCGCATATCGGCCTTGCCACCGTCACCTATCTATTCGACGGCTCGATCATGCACCGAGACAGCGAGGGCAACATCCAGGAAATCCAGCCGGGTGCGATGAACCTGATGACCGCCGGGTGCGGCATCGCCCATTCCGAGCGCACGCCGGATGTGCAGCGGCAGACCGGGCAGAAAATGCTCGGGCTGCAAAGCTGGATTGCGTTGCCCAAAGGCTCCGAGGAGATCGCGCCATCGTTCCAGCATTACGGCGCCGTGAGCTTGCCGATGGTGAAGGAAAAAGGTTTCACGGCGCGCATCATTGCGGGGAGTTCGTTCGGCGCCACGTCACCGGTCGATATGGTGTCGCCATGGTTCTATGCCGAAGTGTCGCTGGAACAAGGCATGACCGTGCCGCTCGATCCCGATCACGAAGAGCGCGCGATCTATGTGATCGACGGCGAAATCGAGATCGCCCATCAGCGCCATGAAGGTCCGCGCCTGCTGATTTTCCGGCCCGGCGACCGCATCACGGTAAAGGCGATCACCCAGGCGCGGATGATGTTTCTTGGCGGCGACGCTCTGGAAGGCCCGCGCCACATCTGGTGGAACTTCGTCTCGTCCTCGAAAGAGCGTATTGAACAGGCCAAGCAGGACTGGAAGTCCGGCCGCTTCGCATGCGTGCCCGACGAACACGAATTCATTCCGCTGCCGGAATAAGGCGATGCACCCCCGGAAGTTTCCGGAAGTCGACATTTGCTGTCATCGCCCTTGATCCGGCGATCCATCTCCTCAAAGAAGATGGATGCGCGGGTCGAGCCCGCGCATGACACGGAGAAATTCTTCATGACCACGATGCTCGCCAGCGACCTGCCGCTTCCAACCATCGGCCGCGGCAAGGTACGCGACATCTATGCCGTCGGCGACGACCGCGTGCTGCTCCTGACCACCGATCGCATCAGCGCATTCGACGTCGTGATGGCCGAAACCATCCCGATGAAAGGCATGGTGCTGACGCAAATCAGCGCGTGGTGGTTCCGCCAACTCGAGGGCGTGGTACCGCATCACATGATCAGCGCCGATGCCGATGACATCATCCGGCAAGTACCTGCGCTGCGGCACCATCGCGCGGAAATCGCAGGGCGGGCGATGCTGTGCCGGCGCACGCATGTATTTCCGATCGAATGCGTGATCCGCGGCTACCTGTCGGGTTCGGCATGGAAGGAATATGCGGCGCGCGGCACGCTGGCGGGCGAGCAACTGCCGCCGGGTCTTGCCGAAAGCGCGAAGCTGGAGCCCGCGATCTTCAGCCCGGCCACCAAGGCCGAAACCGGCCACGACGAGAACATCGCCGTCGCGCACATGCGCAAAATTCTGGGGCCTGAGGTGACCCATACGCTGGAGAGCATGACCCGCGCCGTCTATATGCTCGGCGAAACCGTCAGCCGCGACCGCGGCATCATCATCGCCGACACCAAGTTCGAATTCGGCAGGGATGGCGACAGCCGTATCATTCTCATCGACGAGGTGATGACGCCCGACAGTTCGCGGTTCTGGGCGGCGGATGCGTACACCCCCGGCCGGCCGCAACCGAGCTTCGACAAGCAGCCGCTGCGCGATTATCTCGACGCCGAGCGCAGCGCCGGCCGCTGGAGCGGCGATGCCCCGCCGCCCCCCTTGCCGGCAAGCGTGGTGGATGCCACCAGCAGCCGTTATCTTGAAGCATACCGCCGCATCACGGGGGCTGATCTGGGATAGCAGCGGGGCGATGACGTCGACCCATTATACGGCGGGTGCCGCGGCGCTGACCGCTTGCGGCGTCCGCCTTGCGGGAACGCAGCGACGCAGCAATCCAGTCTTGCCAACACAACGCTAGATTGCTTCGCTTGGCTGTCAATGGGGTCGGGGAAGCCGGACCCGTTGGCTCGTACAAGGAAAGGAACCAGCATGACCGATACCGATACCATTCTTGTGGAACACGACGGACCCGTCACCATCGTCTCCATCAATCGCCCGCATTGCCGCAACGCCGTCGACGGCTGGACGGCGCGAAAGCTGTTCGATGCGTTCCGCGCCTTCGATTCCGATGACAGCGCTTCGGTCGCCGTGTTCACCGGTGTCGACGGCGCGTTCTGTGCGGGCGCGGACCTCAAGGCGATTGCAGTTGGCGACCCTCACAAGAAACGCGAGATCGGCGGCCATGACAGTATCGCGCCGATGGGGCCTAGCCGGCTGCGGCTGTCGAAACCGGTGATCGCCGCGGTTGAAGGCCACGCGGTCGCCGGCGGCATGGAGCTTGCGCTGTGGGCCGACCTGCGCGTCGTCGCCCACGACGCCGTCTTCGGCGTCTACTGCCGCCGCTTCGGGGTGCCGCTGCTCGATCTCGGCACCATACGATTGCCCCGATTGATCGGACATTCGCGGGCGATGGATCTCATCCTCACCGGGCGGCCGGTTAGGGCGGAGGAAGCGCTGCAGATGGGCATTGCCAACCGGGTCGTGCCGAAGGGCGAAACCCGCGCGCATGCCATCGCCCTCGCCAAGGACATCGCGCGGTTTCCGCAAATGTGCATGCGCGCGGACCGGCTGTCGGCGCTGCGGCAGTGGGACCTCGAAGAGGAAGACGCCATCGCCAACGAGATGCGCGGCGGACTGAAGGTCGTCGCTTCCGGCGAAACGCTGTCCGGCGCCACGCGCTTTGCGTCGGGCGTGGGCCGGCATGGGGTGTTCGGGGGCGACATTTGAAGTTCGTCATGCCCGGGCTTGTCCCGGGCATCCACATCTTGCCGCATCCGCATAACGAAGACGTGGATGGCCGGGACAAGCCCGGCCATGACGGCGGATCCTATATCCCCGCCATCATCACATATTTGATCTCGACATATTCTTCCATGCCGTGATGCGAGCCCTCGCGGCCAAGGCCGGATTCCTTGACCCCGCCGAACGGCGCGACTTCGGTGGTGATCAGTCCGGTGTTGACGCCGACCATCCCCGACTCCAGCGCCTCCGCGACCCGCCAGACCCGCCCCAGGTCGCGCGAATAGAAATACGACGCCAGTCCGAAAGGCGAATTGTTGCACATCGCGATCACATCGGCTTCGTCCTTGAAACGGAACACCGGCGCCAGCGGCCCGAACGTTTCCTCCTGCGCCACCAGCGCATCGGACGCGACGTTGGACAGCACCGTCGGCTCGAAGAAGGTGCCGCCGAGCGCATGCCGCTTGCCGCCGGTGATGATTTTGGCGCCATGCTTCACCGCATCCGCGATATGCTTCTCGACCTTCTCGACCGCGTCCATGTTGATCAGCGGCCCCTGCACCACACCTTGCTCGGTGCCGTCACCGATCTTCATCGCCGCGACTTTTTTCGAAAGCTTTTCCACGAAGGAATCGTAGATCTTGTCCTGGGCATAGATGCGGTTGGCGCAGACGCAGGTCTGACCCATGTTGCGGTATTTCGAGATCATGGCGCCTTCCACCGCGGCATCGATATCGGCATCGTCGAATACCACGAACGGCGCATTGCCGCCGAGTTCGAGCCCCAGCTTCTTCACGCCGACGGCGGCCTGCTGATACAGAATCTTGCCGACTTCAGTGGAGCCGGTGAATCCGACGAAGCGCACCGCCGGATGTTCGCATAGCACCTTGCCGATGGCGGACGAATGGCCGGTGAGAATGTTGAACACGCCTTTCGGCACGCCGGCCTTCTCCGCCAGCACGACCAGCGCCAGCGCGGTGAGCGGCGTCTCGTTGGCGGGTTTCAGCACCACGGTGCAGCCCGCGGCCAGCGCCGGCGATACCTTGCGGGTGATCATCGAGCATGGAAAATTCCACGGTGTGATCGCTCCGCAAACGCCGATCGGCTGTTTGATGGCGAGCAGGCGCGCATCGGGCTTTTGGGTTGGAATGGTTTCACCATAGACGCGGCGCGCTTCCTCGGAGAAGAATTCGACATAGGCGCCGCCGATGTCGACCTCGCCCAGCGCCTCGGCCAGCGGCTTGCCCTGCTCCGACGTCAGGATCAAGGCGAGGTCTTCGCGGTTGGCGACGATGAGGTCGAACCATTTGCGCAAGATGTTGGAGCGTTGCTTGGCGGTGAGCTTGGCCCAGGCCGGGAACGCACGCGCGGCAGCCTCTACGGCCGGCGTCGTCTCTTCCGCGCCGAGCTTCGGCACTTTGGCAAGCTCGATGCCGTTCACGGGATTGGTCACCGGGCGCTCCGGCGTGCCTACCCAGGCGCCGTCGATGTAGCATTGCTCGCGCAACAGCGAAGGGTCTTTCAGGCGATCCTGCAATGACGGCGCGGAAGGGGTCGAACGTGCAGCGGCGGTTGTGGGAGACATAGGCTACTCCTGAAGCGGTATTACCAGGTTGGGATCAATATAGGCGCAAACAACCCGCGATGCACCGGCCGGACCGATCTAAACTCGGCATCGTCCGGCTTCGCGCCGACCCGCAATGTCTGGCGCATTTGCCGCGGGCTCGACGCGGGGCGGGCGGCGTGAGCACGGTTTGTAGGGCGCATTAGCGATAGCGTAATCCGCCGTTACCGTGGCGAGAGGGCGGATTACCTTCGGCTAATCCGCCTTACGCCCTGTACCCGCGTCAAACCGGCAGTCCGTTCTGCTTCGCCAATTCCTTCAGCGACACTTGCGGCCGCGCGCCGATATGCTGGATCACTTCGGCGGCGGCAAGCGCGCCCAGCCTGCCGGCATTTTCATGACCGGCGCCGCGCACCAGGCCGAACAGGAATCCGGCCGCAAACAGGTCGCCGGCGCCGGTGGTGTCCACCAGTTTCCCGATCGGAAACGCCGGTACGGACACCACGCCATCCTTCACCGCCACCACGCAGCCTTTCTCGCTTCGCGTCACCACGCCGAGCGCAACGTCGTTGCGCAATTGCGTCAACGCGGCGTCGAAATCGGAAATCTGGTACAGCGAGCACAGTTCGGCTTCGTTTGCGAAAATCAGGTCGACTGCGCCCTTGCGCATCAAATCGAGAAACTCGCCGCGATAGCGGTCGACGCAGAATGCATCCGACAAGGTCAGCGCCACCTGGCGGCGCGCATCATGCGCGATGGTCGAGGCTTTCAAAAACGCGTCCTTGGCGTTCTTCGGATCCCACAGATAGCCTTCGAGATAGACGATGGACGAGGCCGCGATCTCCGCCGGGTCGATGTCGCCGGGCGTCAGCTCCTGCGCCGCACCGAGATAGGTGTTCATGGTACGCTCGCCGTCCGGCGTCACCAGAATATACGAGCAGCCCGTCGCCGGCCCATCCGCCGCGGGCGGGGTCGCGAAGGTAACATGCGCTGCCTTGATGTCGTGGCTGTAGAGCCGGCCGATCTGGTCGTCCTTGACTTTGCCGATAAAGGCTGCGCGCGCCCCCAGGCCGGCGATGCCGACGATGGTATTGGCGGCCGAGCCTCCGGACATCTCCACCGCGGGGCCCATGTCGCCATAGATCGCAAGCGCGCGGGCCTCGTCGATCAGCGCCATGCCGCCCTTGGTCATGCCGTGGCGCACCAGAAAGTCTTCGTCGGTCCGCACCAGCACGTCGAAAATCGCATTACCGATCCCGAGAACGTCGTATTTCGCCTGCACCATCAAGATTATCCCGTTGCGGCAATTGCGAGGATGCGGAAAATCCGATCCAACTCGGCCTAGGAGTGCTGCGACCTATCACGTTCGCCCGCGCGCCAGCAAGCGCCTGCCGCTATAGAATGTCGCCATGATCCGCCCGATTCTCACCGTCTCCTTCGGAACGCTGGCCTCGCGGCTGTTGGGATTCGCGCGCGACGCCCTGGTGGCGGCGCTGTTCGGCGCGGGTCCCGTCGCGGATGCGTTCCTGGTGGCATTTCAGGGGGTCAACGTGGTCCGGCGGATGTTGACCGAAGGCGCATTGAATGCCGCGCTGGTACCCGCCTATCTGCGCATCCAAGACGACGACGGCACCGCCGCGGCAACCGTCTTTGCCGGGCGCGTGCTCGGCAGCGTGAGCCTCGCAATGGCCGTGGCGGCGACACTTATCGGGCTCGCGATGCCGCTGGTGATCGCGCTGATGGCGCCGGGCTTCATCGGACACCCGACGCAGCAGCTTGCGGTCGATAACGCGAGGCTGATGCTGCCCTATCTCGCCTTCGCCGGCCCGGTCGCAGTGATGATGGGATTATTGAATGCGCGGCATCGGTTTGCGTTCGCGGCATTTTCGCCGGTGCTGTTCAACATCGCACTGATCTGCGTGATGATCGTACTGCTGGCGTGGCCGCAGGATGCAATCCATGCCGCGCAGGCGATGGCTGTGGCCGTCGGCATCACCGGGCTGTTGCAACTGCTGATGCTGGGGATGCGCGTGGGCGGCGAGAAACTTGCGGCGCCGCTGCGGGTGTCATTCGATGCCGAAATGCGCGTTTTCTTCCTCAAGGGGTTGGCCGGCATGCTCGCAAATTCCGGGCCGCAATTGCTGATCGTGGCCGCCGCGATCATCGCGTCCTCGACCCCGTCGGCGGTATCATGGCTGTATTTCGCCAACCGCCTGATCGAGCTGCCACTGGGCATCGTCGGCGCCGCCATGGGAACCGTGCTGGTACCGGAAGTAGCGCGCGCCATCGGCGGCAATAACCGCGCCGCGCTGGTCCACGCCGAGTCGCGCGGCCTGGAACTCGCGGTCGGGCTCGCGCTGCCCGCGGCGCTGGGCTTGATCGTGCTGAGCCGTCCGATCGTGGAGACGCTGTTCGAACATGGCGCGTTCAACGCGGCCGACACTGCCGCCACCGCATCGGCGCTGGCGGTGCTTGCGCTGGGCCTGCCCGCCCACGTACTGGTCAAGGCGCTGGCGCCGGCGTTTTTTGCACGCGGCGATACTACCACGCCGTTACTCGCAACGCTGAAGGGATTTGCCGTCGCGCTCGTTCTGGCAATCGTTCTCAGCCGAATGGTCGGCGCCAGCGGTATCGCGGCCGCGATCGCATTCGGAGCGTGGAGCAACGCGCTTACATTGATCCGGCGCGGCGCGGCAACGTTCGGGTTTTCGATCGACAGCGCCGCACGGCGGCGGTTGCCGCGTATCGCCCTGGCGGCGCTCGGAATGTGCGGTCTGCTGTGGCTCAACGCGGCCTTTGTGGGGCCGCTGGCCGAAAGCATGCATGGGCTCGCGCTAATGGCGATTGTCGGGGTTTTGATCGTTTGCGGCATTGCGGTCTACGGAATGCTGCTGACGCTGTTCGGCGCCATCAACTGGGCCGACGCCGTCACCGCCGTCAGGGGGCCGCCGGCTCGCGACTTGCGCATCCAGGGTCCGCATGGCAAGTGACGGCGCATCGAGCAGGAACAGCGATATGGCGATCATCGAGCGGGTATTTTCAGGCGTCCAGCCGACGGGCAATCTGCATCTTGGCAATTACCTCGGTGCGCTCGTCAATTTCGTCAAGCTGCAGGCGACCCATAACTGCATTTACTGCGTGGTCGATCTGCACGCCATCACCGTGCCGGTGTCGGTGTGGGGCGGCCCGGATGAATTACGCCGCAACACCCGCGAGGTCACTGCGGCCTTCATCGCCAGCGGCATCGATCCGAAAAAGCAGATCATCTTCAACCAGAGCCAGGTCGCCGAACACGCCGAGCTTGCCTGGGTGTTCAACTGCGTGGCGCGGCTCGGCTGGCTCAACCGCATGACGCAGTTCAAGGAGAAGGCCGGCAAGGATCGCGAGAACGCCTCGATAGGGCTGTACGATTATCCGGTGCTGATGGCGTCGGACATTCTGGTCTATCGCGCCACCCACGTGCCGGTCGGCGAAGACCAGAAACAGCATCTTGAGCTCGCGCGCGACATCGCGCAGAAATTTAACAACGATTTCTCGGAATCAATCGCGGCCCATTCAAAATCCAGCGAAGGCTTTTTTCCGCTCCCGGAGCCGGTCATCACCGGACCTGCGACGCGGGTGATGAGCCTGCGCGACGGCACCAAAAAAATGTCGAAGTCGGACCCGTCCGATTATTCGCGCATCAACCTCACCGACGACGCCGACGCCATCGCGCAGAAGATCCGGAAGGCGAAGACCGACCCGGAGCCGTTGCCGTCGGAGGAAAAAGGGCTCGAGACGCGCGCGGAGGCCGATAATCTGGTCGGCATCTATGCGGCCCTCGCAGACAAGCCCAAATCCGAAATCCTGAGCGAATTCGGCGGCGCGCAGTTTTCCGGCTTCAAATCAAATCTGGTCGATCTCGCGGTCGCAAAACTGTCGCCGATTGCAGCCGAGATGAAGCGGCTGACCGCCGACGCCGCTTACGTCGATTCCGTCCTGGCCGACGGCGCCGCCCGTGCCCGCGCCGTCGCCTCAGAAACCATGAGCGCGGTGAAGGACATCGTCGGATTCATTCATAGGAAATAAGGCCTGGAATTCCGACCCTCTCCCAAAGCCGGATGGAGTGTGGCAGCATGCGCCGGTTTGACGCAGCATCGGGACATGCATGAGCACGCAACGTCGAAGCTATGAGACGGGTCACAAGCCGAAATGCCTTGTTATCGTTGACGACACTGCGGAATGGGATCGCGCGGTTTACTACGCCAGCCGCTGGGCGATCCGCGTCGGCGGCGGCGTGGTGATGCTGCGCGTCATCGAAACCGAGGACCAGAACCAGCAGTGGCTCGGGGTCGCCGATATCATGCGCGCGGAAGCGCATGAGGACGCCAATGCGGCGCTCGACCGCGCTTCGGGGCGCGCCAACGGCATTGCCGCCATCACCCCGGAGCGCGTGATCCGGGAGGGCGATTCCACCGAGCAGATCCTCGACGTCATCGACAAGGATGTCGACATCGCCATGCTGGTGCTGGCGGCCAATCCCGGCCCGGAGGGTCCGGGGCCGATCATCACCATGATGGCCAAGACGGTCGGCGCGTTTCCCATTCCGGTGACCATCGTTCCCGGCAATCTGAGCGACGAAGACGTCGACGCGCTGTCGTAATGATGAGCGGGAGTTAGAGCCTGTCATAGGCGGGCCTGACCCGCGTATCCATCCATCTTCGCGGGGGGTCTTGCAAAGGGGATGGATTGCCGGGTCGAGCCCGGCAAATGACGGCCGAGATGTGTGCATATGGTAGGGTCAACCCGGCAATGACGGGAACAGCGGCGCCCTTGACCGTGCGTTTGCCGTCGCCATCTGCTAAGGACACCCACGCGCCGGCCTTGAACCGGCGACGCCGGAGAGCGCCATGTTCATTCAGACCGAAGCCACCCCCAATCCCGCCACCTTGAAATTCATTCCCGGCCGACCCGTGCTGGACAGCGGCACCATGGAATTCACCGACCGCGCCTCCGCCGCGCGCTCGCCGCTGGCCGAAAAGCTGTTCGGCGTGCCCGGCGTCACCGGCGTGTTTTACGGCTCGGACTTTGTTACCGTGACCAAGGAGGATAGCGACTGGCAGCATCTCAAGCCTGCCATCCTCGGCGCCATCATGGAGCACTACATGTCCGGCGCGCCGCTGATGGCCGACGGCAGCGCCGGCGGAGATGAGGCTTCCGACGCGGAGGACGAATTCTTCGACCAAGCGGACGCCGAAACAGTGGAAACCATCAAGGACCTGATCGAGACCCGGGTGCGCCCGGCGGTGGCCAATGACGGCGGCGACATCACCTTCCGCGGCTTCAAGGACGGCATCGTCTATCTCAACATGAAGGGCTCCTGCGCCGGCTGCCCGTCCTCGACCGCGACGCTGCAGCACGGCATCCAGAACCTGCTCAAGCATTTCGTGCCCGATGTGGTCGAGGTGAGGCCGATCTGATGGTTTGAACGGACCGGTTAGCGTGTGAATTTCAGGATTTTCGTCATGGCCGGGCTTGTCCCGGCCATCCACGTCTTGTCTTGTGGCAAGATAGACGTGGATGCCCGGCACAAGGCCGGGCAAGACGAAAGTAAGCCATGCTGATCCTCGCCATCGATACCGCGCTCGATGCCTGCGCCGCCGGCGTGCTGGACACCGAGGGCGGCCGGCTGATCGCGCAGGAATCCTTGCCCATGAAGCGCGGGCACGCCGAAGCGCTGATGCCGCTGATCGCGCGCGTGATCGAGGCTTCGGGATCAGCTTTCGCAGCACTCGACCGCATCGCGGTCACCACCGGCCCCGGCAGCTTTACCGGCTTGCGGGTCGGCCTGTCGGCGGCGCGGGGAATAGCCCTTGCCGCCGCCAAGCCGGTGGTCGGCGTGACGACGTTGACGGCCTACGCCGCGCCCATCGTCAACAAAGGCGGCGAGCATCCGGTCATCTCCGCGATCGACGCGCGGCACGGCCACGTCTATCTTCAGGTCGTCGCCGGCACCGGCTCCTCGCTGGTCTGGCCGCGTCTGGCATCGATCGAAGAGGCGCTGGACGCCGCGCGTTTCGGTCCGCCGCATCTGGTCGGCAACGCCGCACAAATCCTTGGGCAGCGCTGGCCCGCCGACGCACCGCCGCTGCGGATCGATGCGCAGCCGGCGCCGGATATCGCCTGGGTCGGCTGGCTCGGCGCCGCGGTCGATCCCGAAACCGCGCCGGCCCGGCCGTATTACCTGCGCGCGCCCGATGCAAAACCGCCCAAGGACATGCTGCAGAATGCCTCGCAGCCGCACGTCTCGTGAGCGCGTGGCTATCGGCGCTGTGGAGCGGCGGCGCCGTCGTGGTCGAGCCGGCCGGCCAGCGCGATGCCCATCGCCTGGCGCAGCTCCACGGCGCATCGTTTCACCGCGGTTGGAGCGAGGGTGAATTCGAGCAGATGCTGAGCGAACGCAATACGCTGGCGCATCGCCTGCGGCAGGGCCGGGCGGTCATCGGCTTTGCAATGTCGCGCATGGCCGCGGACGAAGCCGAATTGCTGTCCATCGCGCTCGAGGCAAGATGTCGCGGCCGCGGCCTGTCGCGCAACCTGCTGCTGACGCATCTCGGACATCTCGCGGGCCACGGGGTGCGCACGGTATTTCTCGAAGTCGAGGAAAATAATCAGGCGGCGCGGCGGCTGTACGACCGTGCCGGATTCACCGTGGCCGGCCGCCGCGAGCGCTATTACAAGCAGGCCAGCGGGGAACAATTGAACGCAGTGCTAATGCGGCGCGACTTGTCGTAGCCGGCACGCGATGGCAGAACAAGGCTTCGCCGAGGCTGAACCATGACCGCCCTGAAATCCACGCCGCTCAAGGCCACCGACATCGAGGCGCGCTGCGCCGCCACCGGCATGCGCATGACCGAGCAGCGCCGCGTGATCGCGCGCGTGCTGGCCGAGGCCCTGGATCACCCCGACGTCGAGGAGTTGTATCGCCGCTGCGTCACGGTCGACGACAAGATTTCGATTTCGACCGTGTATCGCACCGTGAAATTGTTCGAAGACGCCGGCATTATCGAGCGGCACGATTTTCGCGAGGGCCGCGCCCGCTACGAGCAGATGCGCGACAGTCACCACGATCACCTGATCAATCTGCGCAACGGCAAGGTGATCGAATTCACTTCGGAGGAAATCGAAAAGCTGCAGGCCGAAATCGCCCGCAAGCTCGGCTACAAGCTGGTCGATCACCGGCTGGAATTGTATTGCGTCCCATTGGACGACGACAAGTCTTCTTGAGCTTCGATCTGGTCATTTTCGACTGCGACGGCGTGCTGGTCGACAGCGAGGTGATCGCCTGTCGCGTGGATGCGAACACCTTGACGCGTCACGGCTATCCGATCACGGCCGACCAGGTGTTCGATCGCTTCCTCGGCCGGTCGATGCGCGAGATCAACCTCGAAATCGAAGCCGAACTGGGCCACGGCCTGCCCGACGATTTTGGTCCGCAGCGGCTGGAGGAACTGTACCGGTCATTCTCAGCGGAGCTTGAAGCGATGCCGCATATTCACGCGACGCTCGATACCCTCGCGCAGCCGGTCTGCGTCGCGTCGAGCGGCACGCATGAACGAATGCGCGTCAGCCTCGGCCGCACCGGACTCTACGACAGGTTTGCGCCGCACATTTTTTCCGCAACCCAGGTGCGCAACGGCAAGCCCGCGCCGGATCTGTTCTTGTTTGCCGCCGCGCAAATGGCCATGCCGCCCAAGCAATGCCTGGTCGTCGAAGACAGCGCTCCCGGCATCGCGGCCGCGCGCGCCGCAGGCATGACCGTGCTGGGTTTCCATGGCGGCAGTCATTGCCGGCCCGGCTATGCCGACAAGCTCCGTGCCGCGGGCGCGGCCGCGACGTTCGACGACATGCGGGAACTGGCGGGGCTGATCGAGCGGGGTGGCGCAGATTAAACCATCGTCATTCCGGAACGCGCCTCTTGGCGCGGGCCCGGAATCCATACTCTCCGTGGTGGATATGGATTCCGGGCTCGACGCTTCGCGTCGCCCCGGAATGACGGAGGTAATGCTGGATTTCCCTGTCTTTAGCCTATAATTGAGCCCCGCGCCTTGAACGCGCCGTTTTGCACCATCATCCAGGTTCCATGAGCCAGCCGCGCAAGCTGCATATCAAGTCCTATGGCTGTCAGATGAATGTCTACGATGCGCAGCGCATGGTGGATACGCTGGCACCCGAAGGCTTTGTCGAGACCGCATGCGTGGACGACGCCGACCTGGTGATCCTCAACACCTGCCACATCCGTGAAAAGGCCTCCGAAAAGGTCTATTCGGAATTGGGAAGGCTCCGCATCGCCAAGGACGAAGCCGCGCGGCAAGGGCGCAGGATGAAACTCGTCGTCGCCGGCTGTGTCGCGCAGGCCGAGGGCAACGAGATCATCCGCCGCGCTCCGGTGGTCGATATCGTGGTCGGTCCGCAGAGCTATCATCACCTGCCGCAACTGCTCGCCCGCGCAACGACCCATGGGCGCGCGCTGGAAACCGAGTTTCCGGTCGACGACAAATTCGGATTTTTGGCCCCGCCTTCGCGGCAGGCGATCCGCGCGCGCGGGGTTTCGTCCTTCGTCACCGTGCAGGAAGGCTGCGACAAGTTCTGCACCTTCTGCGTGGTGCCTTATACCCGCGGCGCGGAAGTGTCGCGGCCGGTCGCCAAGATCGTCGACGACGTCCGCCGGCTCGCCGACAATGGCGTCCGCGAAATCACCCTGATCGGACAAAACGTCAATGCCTATCATGGCGAAGGCCCCGACGGCCGGCCGTGGCCGCTCGGCGCCTTGCTGGGCCGCCTCGCCGAAATTCCCGGCATCGTTCGCCTGCGCTACTCGACCAGCCATCCCCGCGACGTCGATGACACGCTGATCGCGGCGCATCGCGACCTCCAAGCCCTGATGCCGTTTGTGCACCTGCCGGTGCAATCCGGTTCCGACCGGATTCTCCGCGCCATGAACCGCAAACACACATCGCAGGATTACCGCCGCGTCATCGACCGTTTTCGCGACGCCCGGCAAGATATTGCATTTTCATCGGATTTCATCGTGGGCTTCCCCGGCGAGACCGAGGAAGATTTCGCCGCGACCCTCGCGCTGGTCGCGCAAATCGGCTACGCTGGGGCCTATTCGTTCACGTATTCGCCCCGGCCGGGAACGCCGGCGGCGGACATGCGGGAGACGCTGTCAGCGACTGAGATGGATGAGCGATTGGTGCGGCTCCAGGAATTGATCGACAGCCAGCAGTCGGCCTTCAACAAAGCGGCGATCGGCACCACCGTCGACGTGCTGTTCGAGCGGCCTGCGCGCAATCCCGGCCAGATCGTCGGCCGCACCGCTTACTTGCAGCCGGCGCACGTATTCGCCCCGCCCGGGATCATCGGGCAGGTGTTGCCCGTCGCAATCGAAAGCCTCGAGCGCTACAGCCTGCTCGGCACGCTCGCTGACCCTCCCCTGCGGCCTGCGCTTTCGGCGCCCCTTCCAATGACACCCTTTCAGACAGACGTGGGAGCCTGAACCCTTGCCCAAAAGCGCATCGGATTCGCCTTCGCTCGCCCCCAGCCGCAAACTCGACCGCGACCTGCAAGTCCCGCCCGAAACCCAAGTCGTCATCGATTTCGACGACAACCGTGCGGTGTCGGCGCTGGTCGGCCCTTATGGACAGAACCTCGCGCTGATCGAACGCCGCCTCAACATTGTGGTCGACTCCCGCGGCAATCATATCACCATCGCGGGAACGCGCGACGGCTGCGACGCGGCGCGCCGCGTGCTGGAGACACTGTATGCGCAGGCCACGCAAGGCCATGACCTTTCGCAGGGAGAGGTCGAAGGCGCGATCCGCGCCGTGGTTGCGCAGGGCTCCCTGTTCGAATTCGATCCCAAGGCGCCAAAGACCTCGTTCGAAGCCATCAACCTGCGCAAACGCCCGGTGCGGGCGCGCACCGCCGCGCAAGACTCCTACATCCGCGCGCTCAAGAAGCACGAACTGGTATTCGGCATCGGCCCCGCCGGCACCGGCAAGACCTGGCTCGCGGTGGCGCAGGCCGCGCAGTTGTTCGAGCGCAAGGAAGTCGACCGCATCATCCTGACGCGGCCGGCGGTCGAAGCCGGCGAACGTCTCGGCTTCCTGCCCGGCGACCTGCGCGAAAAGGTCGATCCTTATTTGCGCCCGATTTACGACGCGCTGTACGATCTGATGGATTCGCGCGTTGTCGAGCGGGCACTGCAGACCGGCGAAATCGAAATCGCGCCGCTCGCTTTCATGCGTGGACGCACCCTCACCAATGCGGCCATTATCCTGGACGAGGCGCAAAACACCACGTCGATGCAGATGAAGATGTTCCTGACGCGCCTAGGCGAAAACAGCCGCATGATCGTTACCGGCGATCCCTCCCAGGTCGACCTGCCGAACGGCCAGACCTCAGGGCTTGCGGAAGCCACAAAGCTGCTCGACGGGGTTGATGGCATCGCGCTGGTCAAATTCACGGCCGAGGATGTGATCCGCCACGAACTGGTGGCGCGGATTGTCGCGGCATACGAGGGATTGCCGCGGAAGCCGGCAACCAAGAATACCTGATGCGAAAATTCTCGCGCGAGAGCAGCCTTCTCGATCGAGGGACCGCTGCTTTTAGAAAAAGTTCTGCAACGATGGCGCTGTCCGCCCTGCCGGAGACCGAAGTCCTCATTGTCGCGGCGTGCTGGGGCGCCGAGGCGGACGCCGGCGCCATCGTGCATCGCGCCATCGAAGCGGCCGCCGCCTTGGTCGAGGCCGATACCGGCGACGCCGAACTCGCGGTGATGCTGACCGACGATGCCGGGATTCGCACCCTGAACAAGAACTGGCGCGGCCAGGACAAGCCGACCAACGTGCTGTCGTTTCCGGCGCTGCAGCCGCCCGCCGGCCGCGAGTTCGACGATGCGCCGCGCATGCTCGGCGACATCGCGATCGCCTATGAGACGACGCGCCGCGAGGCCGACGACGAACAGAAGCCGTTCGACCATCATCTCAGCCATCTTGCGGTCCACGGCTTTCTTCACCTGGTCGGTTACGACCACGAAAAAGACAGCGATGCCGAAACGATGGAAAATCTCGAGCGCAACATCCTGGCGGAGCTCGGAATTCCGGACCCCTATGCGGATCAGGACCGGGTGAGCTGACGATGCCGGATTCCGACCCCACCCACGACAACCCGAAGAACACCGCCAACCTGCCGGCCGTAATGCAGGAAGGCGAACTGCTGCGCCCTGCTGCCGACAACTGGCTCACTCGGGCGATCCGCACGCTGTTCGGATGGAAGCCGGGATCGGTCCGCGACGACCTCCAGGTGGTGCTCGACGCCTCGCAGCCGGACGAGGTGGGATTTTCCGCCATCGAGCGCAACATGCTGCGCAACATTCTCGGCTTGCACGAGCGGCGCATCGCCGATGTAATGGTGCATCGCGCCGACATCGTCGCGGTGAAACGCGATATTTCGCTCGGCGAACTGATGAGCCTGTTCGAGAGCGCGGCGCATTCGCGGCTGGTGGTGTACAACGAAACGCTGGACGATCCGGAAGGCATCGTTCACATCCGCGATCTGCTGGCGTTCATGACCGCGAAGGCGCGCCTGACGACGCCGAGCAAGGCCAAGCGCAAGAAACCTACCGCCGCCGGGCTCGACCTGCGTTCGGTGGATCTCGCGCTGCCGCTCGGCGAGGCTCACATCATCCGGAAACTGCTCTATGTGCCGCCGTCGATGCGCGCCATCGATCTTTTGGCGCAGATGCAGGCGTCGCGAATTCACCTGGCGCTGGTGGTCGACGAATATGGCGGCACCGACGGGTTGGTGTCGATCGAGGACATCGTCGAGCAGATTGTCGGCGAGATCGACGACGAGCATGACAGCGACGAGCCGCCGGCGATCGTGAAGCAGTCGGATAATTCCTTCATCGCCGACGCCCGCGCGAGCCTCGACGACGTCCGCTCCGTGATCGGCGGAGATTTTGTGACCGGCGAGGCCGGCGAGGAAGTCCAGACCCTCGGCGGCTATCTCGTCACTCATGTGGGGCGTCTGCCGGTGCGCGGCGAAGTCATCTCCGGCCCCGGCAATTACGAGATCGAAGTGCTCGACGCCGATCCGCGCCGCGTCAAGCGCCTGCGCATCGGCATGCGCAAGGAACGCCCTGCGCCTCGTCCGGCCCGCCGCCGCGACACTACGCCGGACGCGGCCAACGCCCAGCACAATGAGCCCCCCAGTTCTTCGCCGCCCGGCGACGGAGCCGGCACTCCGTGATTTCAGCACGCACTCTCCGCGGCATCGGCTCGTCGATCATCCTGTCATGGGGCTGGAAGCGCGCCGTCATTGCGCTGGCGGCCGGCGCCGTATCGGCGCTGGCAATGGCGCCGTTCAATGCCTGGCCGGTGCTGTGGCTGACATTTCCGGTGATGGTGTGGCTGATCGACGGCGCCGGCGCCGGACGCTGGCGCGGCCTGCCCGCCGCCGCGATGGCGGGATGGTGGTTCGGCCTCGGCTATTTCGTCCCCGGACTGTACTGGATCGGCTACGCCTTCCTGGTCGATGCCCCGACTTTCGCGTGGCTGCTGCCGTTCGCGATTCTGGGCCTGCCCGCCTATCTCGCGCTGTTCACGGCGCTGGGCTTCGCGCTGGCGCGGCTGATCTGGAGCAGCGACGCCTCGCGCATCCTGGCGCTCGCCGCCGGCCTGACCGTCGGCGAATGGCTGCGCGGTCATACGCTCACCGGCTTTCCATGGAACGCATTCGGCTACGCGCTGACCGAGCCGCTGGCGCTGGCGCAGACCGCGTCGCTGATCGGCCTGTGGGGCCTGACCTTCCTCAGCGTCGCGATCTTCGCGAGCCCGGCGGTGCTGATCGATGGCCGTTCCCGCGGACGCACGCCCTGGATCGCGCCGGCGGCCGCCGTGCTGCTGCTTGTCGTCATGGGTATTTATGGCGCGGTTCGCCTCGCGCTGCAGCCCACCCGGCTGGTCGCGAATGTAAAACTGCGCATCATGCAGCCCAATCTGCCGCAGGACGCGCGGTTCAATTATTCCGCCAAAGCGGACGTGATGCAAAAATATCTTAACCTGTCGGATCGCGCCACCGGGCCGCAATCCACCGGCGTGCGCGACGCCAACATCCTGATCTGGCCGGAATCCGCGTTTCCATTTTTCCTGACCCGGGAGGCCGATGCGATGGCGCAGATCGCGGATCTGCTGCCCAAGGGGACGGTGCTGGTCACCGGCGCGGTGCGCGCGCCGGATGTTCCGCCCGGCGCGAAGATCACCCGCGCCTATAATTCGATCTACGTCATCGATCACGACGGCAGCGTGCTGTCGGTCTACGACAAGCTCTATCTGGTTCCGTTCGGCGAATTTTTGCCGCTGCAGGACTGGATGGAAAAGCTTGGCTTCGTCCAGTTGACGAAAGTGCAGGGCGGATTCATCCCCGGCACGCGCCGCCGCACCATGGAGGTGCCGAACGCGCCGCGCATGCTGCCGTTGATCTGCTACGAGGCGGTGTTTCCCGGCGAGATCGAAACCCGCGGCGACCGCCCGGGCTGGATCGTCAACCTGACCAATGACGGCTGGTTCGGAATTTCCACCGGCCCCTACCAGCATCTGCAGCAGGCGCGGCTGCGCGGCATCGAGGAAGGGCTGCCGCTGGTCCGCGCCGCCAATACCGGAGTCTCGGCGGTGATCGATCCCTTGGGCCGCATCGTCGCGCGGCTCGATCTCGGTGCGGAGGGCGTGCTGGATTCCGGCCTGCCGGCCGCGATTGCGCCGACGGTCTATGCGCGCCTCGGCGATATTCCCGCCGCGATGATGGTTGCCGCCGCAATCCTCATCGTGATCCGGCGCCGCGCGGCGAAAAGCGTTTCCTGAAAATGGAATGCCGCCTCGCTCCGATCGAACGTCACGCACCTTAATTTTATACAAAAAAAATTTCGAACACCGGACCGCCGCAAGAGACTTCGAACATACACTGGCGATACGGTCCCGCTTGTTCGGTGATTCGGCGACGCGCGATAAAATCAGTTTCGCAAAAGTGGAACGCGGTTCATACCTCAACCAGATTCCGCGCAAAACATTTTGGAATTATGCGCGCGTTAGTAGAGCAACGTCTAATGTGCTAGTTTGCCGAGCGAAAAACTCGCGGCAATTACCGGTTGGCCCTCCAACATTTGACGATTACAGCGTTAACGGCATACTCCATATCTGCTTGTGCAATTGCGACGTTGCTTTTGCAAATAGCCCTCGCGTTGCGAAGCCCAAGGGAGAGTTGGAGATGCCCACCAAAGCGCCCAATCCTGTTGACCGACACGTCGGCAGCCGTGTGCGCATGCGACGGATCATGCTGGGCATGAGCCAGGAAAAACTCGGCGAAGGCCTCGGGCTGACGTTTCAGCAAATCCAGAAATACGAGAAAGGCACCAACCGCATCGGCGCCAGCCGCATTCACCAGATTTCAGAAATCCTTCAGGTGCCGGTGTCGTTCCTGTTCGAGGGCTCTCCCGGCACGAGCGCGGAAGGTTATAGCGAAGCGCCCTCGCCGGCCTATGTCGCCGATTTCCTCGCGACCTCTGAGGGGCTGGCGCTGATCCGCGCCTTCACGCGCATTCCCGACATCAAGCTGCGCCGCATCATCGTCGACATGGTGGACCTGATCGGCACCAACGAAGAGGCCAAGAGCCAGTGAAGCAGCGCCGCCGTACCGGGGCGCGTCTGTTGCGAGCCCGGAATCCATACTCACACTGGTGGTTATGGATTCTGGGCCTGCGCCAAGAGGCGTATCCCGGAATGACGGTTCAGGTGGTCCGCCGAAACCGCAAATACGCCGCCTGCCGACCTTCCCGCGCGGCTTTGCGGCCGTAGCGCGTCATGGTGTAGTCCGGCCACGGCAGCCGCCAATGCTCGGCGCGTTCCGCGGTCCAGAAAAATTCCGGCGAACGCGTCAGGTGGCGAAGCGTCCAGGCGACGTAATCGTCGATGTCGCACACGAAACGGAATTCGCCGGATGGCTCAAGCGCGCGCGCCATCGCGGCAATGGTTGCGTCCTGCACGAAACGCCGCTTCCAGTGCCGCCGCTTCGGCCACGGATCGGGATGGATCAGGTCGATCCGGCGCAGCGAACGCGGCGGCGCCCATGCCAGCAATGCGGCGGCGTCGCCCGCGAACAGCTTGACGTTGCCGATGTTGCGGGCTTCGATCTGGGCCAGGATTTTCGCCATGCCGTTGACATAGGGCTCGCAGCCGATGAAGCCGGTCTGCGGAAACGCCAGCGCTTCGGCGATCATGTGCTCGCCGCCGCCGAACCCGATCTCGAGACGCACGCTCTCGAGCGGCGGATCGAACAGCACCGCGAGGCCGGGCGGAGCGGCGCTCTCGATGTCGAGCGACAGATGCGGCAGCAGGTTCTCGATCAGGTCGGCCTGATGGGCGCGGAGCTTGTGACCCTTGCGCCGCCCGAAGAACGAGCCCCGCGCGCGGGCGGCGCCGCCCTCGGACGGCACGTCATGACGATCGCAATCGCCGGCGGGGAAGCTCATCGCAGCGTCTGATACAGCCGATGCAGCAGCCGCGCCCGCGGCTCGATCGACGAGATGTACATCTGCTCATAATGCGTGTGGGCTCCGCGGCCGTCGACGCCGAGCCCGTCGAGCGTCGCGGTAAAGGCCGCGGTAAAATTGCCGTCGGAGCCGCCCCCGCTGAACGTATCCGTCAGATCGAACCCGATGTCGGCGGCGAGCGTCCTGGCGTGCTCGTAGAGCGCGGCGCCGGCATTGCTCTTTTCGTAGGGCGGCCGGCTCAATGCGCCGGCGACCTTGACCGTGACGCCGTCGGTGTTCGATTGCAGATTGAGGATCCTGCCGACGAATTCGTCGGCATCCGCGATGGTCGTGACGCGAAGGTCGACGTGGGCATAGGCCTCCTCGGCAATGACGTTCGGCCTGGTGCCGCCACGGATCACTCCGACATTGACGGTGACGCCGCGCCCGACGTCGGTCATCGCCTCCAGCGCCTGAATCACGTTGGCAAGCTCGCGGATGGCGCTGCGGCCATCCTGCGGACGGGTGCCGGCATGCGCCGGCACCCCATGCACGAATACCTCGAAGCGCGCGACGCCCTTGCGTCCGGTGACCACCTTGCCGCCGTCGCGCGCCGGCTCGGTCACCAGCACGTACTTTGCCTTATGCCCCTCCGCCTCGATCAGCGCGCGCGAGGTCGGGCTGCCGATCTCTTCGTCCGAGACATACAGGTGGGTAATACCGAGCGGCGGGCGTTCGCTCTCCTCGCAAAGCCGTGCGAACGCGCGAAAGGCCAGATAGGCGCCGCCCTTCATGTCATAGATGCCGGGACCGAACGCGCTGTCGCCCTCGATCCGAAACGGCAGCCGTTCGATGAATCCAAGCGGATGCACGGTGTCGAGATGGCTGAGCACCAGGATGCCCGGCGCGTCCGCGCCCCAGGCCGAGCGCGCGATCAGATGATCGCCGCATCCCCCGGTTCCGGCAATGCGCTCGAGCGCGACCGGCAGGCCGCGATAACTCTCCGCGACCATCTGCACGAGTTCATTGACCCGTCCGGGCGCGTCGGTCGGCGTTTCGATTTCGACCCAGCGCCGAATGCCTTCGAGCATCGTTCCGGAATCGAAAGGATCGGACACCGTCGTCTGCATCGTTGTTGCCTGCATCGAAATCAATTGCCGGCTTGACCCGGCAATCCATCGCCTTTGACGACTCTTGTTAAAGATGGATGTGCGGGTCAAGCCCCGCGCATGACGGTGGAAGTTCAGCCTCGCCCGCTCGGTATCCGATGCCGGGACGGCACTGCAAAGACCGGCGATCGATATCTCGTCCTCGCGCGCCAGCAGGTCCACCAGCGTGGGAGGGGCGTTGCCGAGCGCCGACAGCCTCCGGCCAGTTCCGCCCGCGCGGCGATTCGATGCAACTTTCGGGCAATTTGAGCGGGCTTTGTGAAGCAAGGATTAGGCGTGAAAATCATCGCTTTGGGCCGTCCGGCCCTTGCCGGACCCTGAGAAAACCGCTATATCAGCCGCAACTTAATCGTCTCAACTACGATCACGTATTGAGAGTGGGCCCCACCGGACCCGCTCTTTTTTATTACCTGAACGGACCTGACGCGCCGCGGTGCCGGGTTCCGCGCGGGCTGCTTCAACCCAACGCCAGCAAGAACCGCCTTTTGACCCTGGATATGACCGATCCGACCGTCGACCCTGTAGGTTTCGATCTGCTTGCCGAACCGCGGCTCGTCACCGAGCCGGGCGTAGGCGCGCGCGTCTCCGCTATCGCAGGCCCGGTGCTGCAGGGCATGGGCTACCGCCTGGTGCGAATAAAAGTGTCCGGCGAACAGGGCTGCACGGTCCAGATCATGGCGGAACGGGCGGACGGAACCATGCTGATCGAGGACTGTGAGGCGATCTCGAAGGCGCTGTCGCCGGTGCTGGACGTCGCCGATCCTATTCAACGCGCCTACCGGCTGGAGATTTCATCGCCGGGGATCGACCGGCCGCTGGTCCGCCGCTCGGATTTCCTGCGCTATGCCGGCTATCTGGTGAAAATCGAGATGGCGGTTGCGCATCGGGGCCGCAAGCGGTTCCGCGGCATCTTGGGCGGCATCGAAGGCGATGCCGTGCATCTGGTTCGCGAAGACGTGCGCAACGACGAAAATCCCGCCGTCCTGCTCGTGATGGAGGACATCGCGGACGCGCGGCTGGTGCTGACCGACGAATTGATCGCCGAATCGATGCGGCGCGGCAAGATCGCCGAGCGCGAAATGAAGCAAGCTCTGGGTATTCTGCCGCCGCCGCCGCCGCATGCGACGAAAAGCGATCCGGCCAGAAGCAATGCGCCGAAGCCGAAGCTGAAGAAAAAACCCGCGCCCAGGAACACCAAGGAACACCGCCTTGCCGCACAGCAATTGCGGCGGGACGAGATCGATCCCATCGAAGGAGACTGAGTCATGGCAGCTGTCAGCGCCAATAAGATCGAGCTTCTGCAGATCGCGGACGCGGTTGCGCGAGAAAAATCCATCGACCGCGGCATTGTGATCGCGGCGATGGAAGACGCCATCGCCAAGGCCGCGCGCGCCCGCTACGGCTCCGAGACCGACGTCCACGCCGAGATCGATCCGAAGAAGGGCGAACTGCGGCTGTCGCGCCACATGCTGGTGGTCGATCTGGTCGAGAACGCGTCCAACCAGATTTCATTGATCGACGCACAGCGCGCCAATCCCGGCGCGCAGGTCGGCGACACCATCGCCGACACGCTGCCGCCGCTGGAATACGGCCGCATCGCCGCCCAATCCGCCAAGCAGGTGATCGTGCAGAAGGTGCGCGAGGCCGAACGCGACCGGCAATATCAGGAATTCAAGGATCGCATCGGCGATATCGTCAACGGCATCGTCAAGCGCGTCGAATACGGCAGCGTCATTGTGGATCTGGGTCGCGGTGAAGCCATCGTGCGCCGTGACGAGATGCTGCCGCGCGAAGTGTTCCGCAACGGCGACCGCGTCCGCGCCTATATTTTCGACGTGCGGCGCGAGACCCGCGGGCCGCAAATCTTCCTGTCGCGGACCCATCCGCAATTCATGGCAAAGTTGTTCGCGCAGGAAGTGCCGGAGATCTATGACGGCATTGTCGAGATCAAGGCGGTGGCGCGCGATCCCGGGTCGCGCGCGAAAATCGGCGTGATTTCACGGGATTCCTCGGTCGATCCGGTCGGCGCCTGCGTCGGCATGCGCGGCTCGCGGGTGCAGGCCGTGGTCAACGAGCTGCAGGGCGAAAAGATCGACATCATTCCGTGGTCGCCGGATATCGCGACCTTCGTAGTCAATGCACTGGCGCCGGCCGAAGTCGCCAAGGTGGTGATCGACGAAGACCGCGAGCGCATCGAGGTTGTAGTTCCCGATACCAATAACCAGCTTTCACTGGCGATCGGACGGCGCGGCCAGAACGTGCGCCTCGCCTCGCAGCTGACCGGCTGGGATATCGACATCCTGACCGAGCAGGAAGAATCCGAACGCCGCCAAGCCGATTTCGAAAACTCGACGCGGGTGTTCATGGAAGCGCTCAATGTCGACGAGGTGGTCGGGCAATTGCTGGCGTCGGAAGGTTTTACGTCGGTGGAGGAACTGGCGCTGGTCGATGTCCGGGAACTGGCGGGGATCGAGGGGTTCGACGATGAAACCGCCAACGAATTGCAGAGCCGTGCCCGCGAATATCTCGAAACGCTCGAAACAGAGCTTGAAAACAAACGAAGGGAACTCGGTGTGGATGATGCTTTGAAAACGGTGCCCGGCGTGACCTCAAAGATGCTGGTGAAATTCGGCGAGAACGACATCAAGACCGTCGAGGATCTGGCGGGCTGCGCCACCGACGACCTGGTCGGCTGGACCGAGCGCAAGGAAGGCGGCGAGCCGACCAAGCATCCCGGCATTCTCGACGCCAACGAAGTCACGCGTGAAGATGCCGAAGGCATGATCATGCAGGCCCGCGTCATCGCCGGCTGGATCACCGAGGCGGATCTCGCGAAAAACAAGGAATCGACCGAAGAAGCCGCCGAAGAACAGCCGGTTTGAGGACAAGCTCGGTGCGTTTTGCAGGAGCGTCCACGAACTCAGCGTCATGCGCGGGCTTGACCCGCGCATCCATCCTGCTTCGCACGAGTCTTTCGAAGCGGATGGATTGCCGGGCCAGGCCCGGCAATGGCGGCGTATCAAACAGTTAAAGGACATGACCCTTGCATGCTTGCCATCGCCGATCCCGCCGATCTCGACAACGGACCGCGGACCAACAGGTCCGGGACGATGCGGATGTGCGCGGTCACGCGGGCCGTGCGGCCGATCGACGAACTGATCCGGTTTGTCGTTGCGCCTTCGGGCGAGGTGATCGCGGATCTGAAGCGCAAGCTTCCCGGCCGGGGCCTGTGGATTTCAGCATCGCGCACGGCGGTTGCGGAATCGATCAGGCGTAACCAGTTTGGCAAGGGTTTTAAACAAAACGTCCGGGTGGCGCCGACGCTGGCTGCGGATACCGAGCGGTTGCTGGTCCGCGGCGTGACCGAAGCGCTCGCGATGGCCGCCAAAGCGGGCCAGGCGGTGGCCGGATTTGCCAAGGTCGAAGGCGCGCTGCAGCAGCGTCAGGCGGTGGCCCTGATCCATGCGGCGGATGGCGGCGCGGACGGAATCCGCAAATTGGACGCGATCGTCCGGCAAAATGCCGGGAATAGCGGGGACTCGCATCAAATTCCGGTATTCGGAATGCTGACATCCGAACAATTGGATTTGGCACTCGGGCGGTCAAATGTGATACATGCAGCGCTGCTCGCGGGTTCGGCGAGCAAGACATTCCTGTCGCGCAGCCTGTTTCTGGTCCGATACCGGATGGCTGACGAGGACAGGACTGCCGGCCATGCGGCCAGGACTTTGCTGAAGAACGGATGACTTTGCTGACAAATGATGCGGATACGCACGACGCAACAGGATTGGGACTGCTGAATGGTTGATACGAAATCGCCTAGCGACAAGACGCTGAGTGTTCCGACCAAGACCTTGACGCTCAAGCCGCGCGTCGAGACGGGCACGGTGCGCCAGAGCTTCAGCCACGGCCGTACCAAGCAGGTGGTGGTGGAGAAGCGCGGCAAGCGTCGCGTCGGCGGCGACGCGCCGGGCGCTGAGGCGTCGCATGCGCCGGAGCCGGCGGTCGCCAAGGTACCCGCCAAATCCGTCCTGACCCGCCCGGCTGCGGCTCCCGCGCCGCGCTCCAATTCGGGCGTGGTGTTGCGGACGCTGACCGAAGACGAGCGCTCCGCGCGCGCCAGCGCGCTGGCGGATGCGAAGGTGCGCGACATCGAAGAGCGCCGCCTCGCGGAAGAGGAAGCCAGGCGCCGCAACAGCAAGGAAGGCATCGAACAGGCCGAACGCGAAGCCGCCGAGGCGCGCCGCAAGGCCGAGGAAGAGCGCCACCGGCAGGATGAGGAAGCCAAGCGCAAGGCCGAAGCCGAAGCCAAAAAGCGTTTCGGCGAAGCCGAAGCCAAGGAAGCCCGCGCCGCCGCGACCACGACCGCGCGCGCGTTGCCTGCCGCGCGCGCTCCCGGCGTTGCCGCCGACGCCAGCGACGAGGACGAGGGTCCGCGCCAGATCCGCCGCGGCCCCGGCGGCGTCGCCCGCCCCGCCGCACCTCCAAAGACCACGGCGAAACCGGCGCCGCAGAAGCAGCGCGGCCGCCTGACGCTGGTCACCGCGCTCAATGCCGACGACGTGCGCGAGCGTTCGATAGCCTCGTTCCGCCGCCGCACCCAGCGCCTGAAGGGACACGTCTCGAACGAGCCGAAAGAGAAGCTCATTCGCGAGGTGACGATCCCCGAAGCCATCACTATCCAGGAACTCGCCAACCGCATGGCCGAGCGCGCCGTCGACGTGATCCGGCTCTTGATGAAGCAGGGCCAGATGGTGAAGATCACCGACGTGATCGACGCCGATACCGCGCAGCTGGTGGCCGAGGAAATGGGCCACACCGTCAAGCGCGTCGCGGCGGCTGACGTCGAGGAAGGCCTGTTCGACATCGTCGACGATTCGACCGATACCGAGCCGCGCTCGCCGGTCGTGACCGTGATGGGCCACGTCGACCACGGCAAGACGTCGCTGCTCGATGCGTTGCGCCACGCCAATGTGGTGTCCGGCGAAGCCGGCGGCATCACGCAGCATATCGGCGCCTATCAGGTGACTTCGCCGGAAAGCGGCAAGAAGATCACCTTCATCGACACGCCCGGCCACGCCGCCTTTACCGCGATGCGCGCGCGCGGCGCCAAGGTCACCGACATCGTCATCCTGGTGGTCGCGGCCGATGACGGCGTCATGCCGCAGACCGTCGAGGCCATCAACCACGCCAAGGCGGCGAAGGTGCCGATGATCGTGGCGATCAACAAGATCGACAAGCCCGACGCCAAGCCGGAGCGCGTGCGCACCGAGCTGCTGCAATACGAGGTCCAGGTCGAATCATTGGGAGGCGAGGTGGTCGACGTCGAAGTCTCCGCCCGGAACAAGACCAATCTCGACAAGCTGCTGGAAATGATCGCGCTGCAGGCCGAGCTGCTCGACCTCAAGACCAACGCACAGCGACCCGCCGAAGGCACCGTGATCGAAGCCAAGCTCGATCGCGGCCGCGGCCCGGTGGCGACCGTGCTGGTTCAGCGCGGCACGCTGAGGGTCGGCGACATCATCGTCGCCGGCGCCGAGATGGGCCGCGTCCGGGCATTGATCAACGATCAGGGCGACACCATCGACGAAGCCGGACCTTCGGTCCCGGTCGAAGTGCTCGGCTTCAACGGTCCGCCGGAAGCCGGCGACCGCATGGCCGTGGTCGAGAACGAAGCCCGCGCGCGCCAGGTCACGAGCTATCGCGCGCATCAGAAGCGCGAAAACGCCGCCGCTTCGGTTTCCGGCATGCGCGGCTCGCTCGAGCAGATGATGTCCCAACTGAAGACCACGGGCCGCAAGGATTTCCCGCTGATCATCAAGGCCGACGTGCAGGGCTCGCTGGAAGCGATCCTCGGCTCGCTGGAAAAGCTCGGAACCGACGAGGTCGCTGCCCGCATCCTGCATGCCGGCGTCGGCGGCATCTCGGAATCCGACGTGACCCTGGCGGAGGGTTTCAATGCCGCCATCATCGGCTTCAATGTCCGCGCCCACAAGGAAGCCGCGGCCGCCGCCAAGCGCAACGGCATCGAAATCCGCTACTACAACATCATCTACGATCTCGTCGACGATGTGAAGAAGGCGATGAGCGGCCTCTTGGCGCCGACGCTGCGCGAAACCATGCTGGGCAACGCGCTGATCCTGGAAGTGTTCAACATCTCCAAGGTCGGCAAGGTCGCGGGCTGCCGCGTCACCGATGGCTCGGTGGAACGCGGCGCCAATGTCCGCCTGATCCGCGACAACGTCGTCGTGCATGAAGGCAAGCTGTCGACGCTGAAACGCTTCAAGGACGAAGTGAAGGAAGTGGCCTCGGGCCAGGAGTGCGGCATGGCGTTCGAGAATTACGGCGACATGCGCCAGGGCGACATCATCGAGTGTTATCGCGTGGAGACGATCCAGCGCAGTCTGTAAGTTCGAGCCTTACAGCTCCATCCTCGTCATTCCGGGATGCGCCATTTGGCGCAGGCCCGGAATCCATACTCGCCGTCGTGGTTATGGATTCCGGGCTCGCTCACAAGAGTTCGCGCCCCGGAATGAACGGCAGAAATGAATTGAGAAACGATTTTGCCCCGCCACCACCAGAAATCCTCCGCCCCCGGCGGCTCGCAGCGCCAGCTGCGCGTCGGCGAGATCGTGCGGCATGCGGTCGCGGATTTGCTCGCGCAGGGCGCGGTGCACGATCCCGAACTCGAAGGCCACATCATCACGGTACCGGAAGTGCGGATGTCGCCGGACCTGAAACTCGCCACCGTCTATGTGATGCCGCTCGGCGGCCGGGATACCGACGTCGTGCTCACAGCGCTTGCGCGCAACAAAAAATTCCTGCGCGGCGAGGTTGCGCATCGCGTTAACCTGAAATTCGCACCTGATCTGCGCTTTCGCATCGACGACCGATTCGACGAAGCGGAACGGATCGAGAAATTACTGCGAACACCTGCGGTGCAACGAGACCTCAAGCCAGAATCGGACGACACATGATGGCCGTGACGATACCAGCCGGCGCCATCGATCCGCAAAATGGTGAATTGAACGATGCGGAAAAAAATATTTCTGCGAATTCCGCTCGCCCCGCGCGGGGAAACAACGACCCGCGCGGCGGCAGCCGCGGCGAGCAGCAGCGGCAGAGCCAACAGCCGCGCCGCGACAAGCGCGACGTGCATGGCTGGGTCATTCTCGACAAGCCGATCGGCATGACCTCGACCCATGCAGTTGCAGTGATAAAACGGCTGTTTTCCGCCAGGCGCGCGGGCCATGCCGGCACGCTCGATCCGCTGGCCTCCGGCGGCCTGCCGATCGCGCTCGGCGAAGCCACCAAGACGGTCCCCTTCGTGATGGACGGCCGCAAGCGCTACCGCTTCACGGTCGCCTGGGGCGAGGAGCGCGACACCGATGACACCGAGGGCCGAGTCACCCAAACCAGCGACATTCGCCCCTCCGCCGAGGCGATCCAAGCGCTGCTGCCGCGGTTCACCGGAATGATCGAACAAACCCCGCCGCAATACTCCGCCATCAAGATTGCGGGTGAGCGGGCCTATGACCTGGCGCGCGATGGCGAGGTCGTCGCGTTGCAGCCGCGCCCGGTCGAAATTCACCAATTATCTCTCGTAGATCAACCAGATAGCAGCCATTCGGTGTTCGAGGCCGAATGCGGCAAGGGAACCTATGTGCGAGCGCTGGCCCGCGATATCGGCCGGCTTCTGGGCTGTTACGGCCATATCTGCGCGCTGCGGCGGACCCTGGTCGGCCCGTTCGGCGAGGACGACATGATTCCGCTGGAACAGCTCCAGGCTTTGTGCGATAGAGCCGCGTCTGGCGAGGGCAGCCTCGCCGACGCGCTTTTGCCCGTTGAGACCGCGCTGGACGACATCCCGGCGCTGGCCGTCACTCGGGCTGATGCGGCAAGGCTCCACCGGGGCCAGGCCGTCTTGTTGCGCGGACGGGATGCGCCCAATAGTAGCGGCACAGTCTATGTCACGGTCGCAGGCCGCCTCTTGGCGCTTGCTGAAATTGGCAATGGCGAACTCATCCCCAAGCGCGTGTTCAACCTGACCAGACTTGTTGCAAGTCACGGTCGCAACGAGAAAGTTTGACGATGTCGATTACCGCAGAACGCAAAGCGGAAGTCATCAAGACCAATGCCAACAAGGCCGGCGACACCGGCTCGCCGGAGGTTCAGGTCGCGATCCTGTCGGAACGCATCAACAACCTCACCGGCCATTTCAAGAGCCACGTGAAGGACAATCATTCACGCCGCGGCCTGTTGAAGATGGTCGCCACGCGCCGGTCGCTGCTCGATTACATCAAGCGGAAGGACGAGGGACGCTACAAGGCCTTGCTCGAAAAGCATAACATTCGCCGCTGAGTACGATTTGCGCGCATGTTGCGCGCGTTTTTGCATGATCCGGAAAAGTGGTCTTCCGGTTCTCCGATCAGATCATGCATTTTTATAAGCGCGTGGACTCATGAGTCTGCGCGGCGTGTCCAGCAGCAATCCGGCGGCTGGGCGATAACGGGTAAAACGCCCGTACCATCGGAAGGATGGACGCCATTTCAGACTTGAAAGCCATGGCAGGATCGCCGGACGCTGAGATCGCGATATCGTCGCGCTCAGCGTCTCGCAATCTTGCGCATGGTTTTTGCGTTTCGGGCGTCCGCACTTTCGCGAAACCATGAAAGAAAACCGAAATGTTCAATATTCATTCAGTCGAAATCGACTGGGGTGGCCGTCCCCTCAAGCTTGAAACCGGCAAGATCGCGCGCCAGTCCGACGGCGCCGTCGTCGCCACCTACGGCGAGACCGTCGTGCTCGCCACCGTGGTCGCCGCCAAGTCGCCGCGTGAAGGCGTCGACTTCCTGCCGCTGACCGTGGACTATATCGAAAAGACCTACGCCGCGGGCCGCATTCCCGGCGGCTACTTCAAGCGCGAGGGCCGGCCCACCGAAAAGGAGACGCTGGTCTCCCGCCTGATCGACCGCCCGGTGCGTCCGCTGTTCGTCGACGGCTGGCGCAATGAAACCCAGATCGTCGCCACGGTGCTGTCGCACGACATGGAAAACGATCCCGACGTTCTGGCCGTGGTCGCCGCATCCGCGGCGCTGACACTGTCCGGCGCGCCGTTCAAGGGACCGATCGGCGCCGCCCGCGTCGGCTTCATCAATGACGAATACGTGCTCAACCCGACGCTGGACGAGATGGCCGACACCCAGCTCGACCTCGTTGTCGCCGGCACCGCGGACGCCGTGCTGATGGTCGAGTCGGAAGCCAAGGAACTCAACGAAGACATCATGCTCGGCGCGGTGATGTTCGGACACCGGCATTTTCAGCCGGTCGTCAACGCGATCATTGAGCTTGCCGAGAAGGCTGCTAAGGAACCGCGTGACGTCAAGGTCGTCGACGAGAGCGCGCTGGAAAAGGAAATCCTCGGCCTGATCGAGACCGAGCTGCGTTCGGCCTACGCCATTCCGGTCAAGCAGGATCGCTACGCTGCGGTCGGCAAAGTCAAGGAAAAGGTGATGGCGCACTATTTCCCGGAAGGCCAGGAGCCGAAATACGACAAGCTGCGCATCGGCGGCGTGTTCAAGGAAGTGGAAGCCAAGATCGTCCGCTGGAACATCCTCGACACCGGCAAGCGTATCGACGGCCGCGATTCCAAGACCGTTCGTAACATCATCGCCGAAGTCGGCGTGCTGCCCCGCGCCCACGGTTCGGCGCTGTTCACCCGCGGCGAAACCCAGGCGCTGGTGGTGACCACGCTCGGCACCGGCGAGGACGAGCAATACATCGACTCGCTGTCGGGGACCTATAAGGAGCAGTTCCTGCTGCACTACAACTTCCCTCCCTACTCGGTCGGTGAAACCGGACGCATGGGCGGCACCAAGCGCCGCGAGATCGGCCATGGCAAGCTCGCCTGGCGCGCGATCCACCCGGTGCTGCCGCCGCATCACGAATTCCCCTACACGGTGCGCGTGGTCTCGGAGATCACCGAATCCAACGGCTCTTCGTCGATGGCCTCGGTGTGCGGCGCTTCGCTGGCGCTGATGGATGCGGGCGTTCCGTTGAAGCGGCCGACCGCGGGCATCGCCATGGGCCTCATCCTCGAGGACAAACGCTTCGCGGTGCTCTCCGACATCCTCGGCGATGAGGATCATCTCGGCGACATGGACTTCAAGGTCGCCGGCACCGATGTGGGCATCACCTCGCTGCAGATGGACATCAAGATCGCCGGCATCACCGAGGAGATCATGAAGGTCGCGCTGGGGCAGGCCAAGGAAGGCCGCATCCATATCCTGGGCGAGATGGCGAAGGCGCTGACCAACGCGCGCGCCGAGCTCGGCGAATACGCGCCGCGCATCGAGACCTTCAAGATTGCGACCGACAAGATCCGCGAAGTGATCGGCACCGGCGGCAAGGTGATCCGCGAGATCGTGGAAAAGACCGGCGCCAAGGTCAACATCGACGACGACGGCACCGTCAAGGTGGCTTCCGCCGACGGCGAATCGATCAAGGCGGCGATCAAGTGGATCAAGTCGATCGCGTCCGATCCGGAACTCGGCCAGATCTATGACGGCACCGTGGTCAAGGTGATGGAGTTCGGCGCCTTCGTGAACTTCTTCGGCGCCAAGGACGGCCTCGTGCACATTTCGCAGCTTGCTGCGAACCGCGTGCAGAAAACCTCCGACGTCGTCAAGGAAGGCGACAAGGTCAAGGTCAAGCTGCTCGGCTTCGACGACCGCGGCAAGACGCGGCTGTCGATGAAGGTGGTGGATCAGACCACCGGCGAGGACCTCGAGGCCAAGCAGAAGGCGGAAGCACCGCCGCGCGAGGCGGCCGGGGAGTAATTTCGCGAAACGATTCGACGAATTGGCAAAAGGGCGGCTGCAAAGCCGCCCTTCGTCATTGCGGACCAACGCGCGTGCGGCGCCGCCGGCTCGATAAGAAGCTCCGCGATGCAATCCTCGCGAGCGCCGGAACGGCCGGATCGCTGCGTCGCAAGGGCTCTTCGCAGTGACGTTTCGCCACCTCCCGTCGTCATCCTGAGAGCCTGACCGAAAAGCATCCGATGACGTCAGGTGTCGCCATCGGGTCGTCATGCCCGGCCTTGTGCCGGGCATCCACGTCTTATAGGCGCTGATGCAAGAAAGCCGTGGATGGGCGGGACGAGCCCGGCCATGACGAAAGTGAACCATTTCAATCCGACGGCGAGAACAGGAAAATATAGACTGTTTTTCTGTCAGGCTCTCGGGATGACGGCGCTCGAAGGATGCGCGATTGCGCCGCAGCGGCACTATGGCCACAATGGAAACCGGCACTCCCGCGCGCGCGTAGTTTGTCGACGCGTTCGCATCGAGGACGCGCTTGTTCCATCCAACGGAGAACCACGATGTCATCATTGTCCCGCCGCCATCTGTTCGGAGCGGCCGCAGCTATCATCGCCACCGCGGCCGCGCCGCGCGTTTTCGCCCAGGCTCCAGCGCCCGCCGCCGCGCCGGCGGGACCATTCGGGCTTCCGCCCCTGAACTATCCCTTCAGCGCGCTGGAGCCGCACATCGACGCCAAGACCATGGAAATCCACCATGACCGGCATCACGCCGCCTATGTCGCCAACCTCAACGCCATAGCCAAGGCCAACCCGCAGCTGGCAACCAGCGCCGTGCCGGACGTGCTCGGCAATCTCAACGCGCTGAATGACGACATCAAATTCGCGGTCCGCAACAATCTCGGCGGCCATGCCAACCACACCATGTTCTGGGAAATCATGGGACCGAACGGCGGTAAGCCGGAAGGCGAGGTGCTGGCCGCGATCGACCGCGATCTCGGCGGCCTGGAAAAATTCCAGACCGATTTCAATGCCGCAGGCGGACGCCAGTTCGGCTCGGGCTGGGTGTTCGTCACCGTCGCCAAGGACGGCAAGCTCGCCATCGAAACCCGCCCCAACCAGGACAGTCCGATCATGGACGGCAAGCGTGCGCTGCTCGGCAATGACGTCTGGGAACACGCCTATTATCTGAACTACCAGAACCGCCGCGCCGATTACTTGAAGGCGTGGTGGAACACGGTGAACTGGAGCAAGATCGCCGAGCGCTATGCCGCCGCAAAATCCGGGACGCTCGGCATATAGGCGCCGTGTTCCGAGCGCGGCGCATCGTGTCTTCATTCGGCTCCGCAAAGCCGGGACCGCGCTGAATTATTGCCGGCTATGAGCCCGGCCCTGCAGCGCATCCGCCGCGACCTGCGCATCGCAGGCGCGCGGTAACGCGCTTCATGGCGGTGCTTCCGGGGCACATGACCTCGGGATCGCCGCCTCGGCTGCTGACAGCAATCCTGTGATCCTACTCAAACAAGTAGGCTCAACAACGCGAGACAATTCAACTCGATCTCCGTTATATTATTCCAGGGTCGGCCCACTCTGCCCAACATTCAACTTAGAGGGACGCCAAACAACCTGATGATCATTCGCTCCTCGACGGTCCGCGCCGGAGAACGCGATTTGAGCATCAATGCCACCACGTTCCAAAAAATCTGAATAGCTCGGTTGGGAAACACCCGATAAATCAGCGAACGATCGGAGAGTAACATGGACGCAAAGACTGACGACAACGCCGGCAAGTGCCCGTTCACAGGCGGTACGCGCGGACACGGCAATCGCGACTGGTGGCCGGAGCGTCTCGACATCGGCGTGCTGCATTCGGCCCATCCTTCCGCCGATCCGATGGGCAAAGCCTTCGACTACGCCAAGGAGTTCAAGAGCCTCGATTTGAACGCCGTGATCAAGGACCTGCACGCGTTGATGAGGGATTCGCAAGCCTGGTGGCCGGCCGACTTCGGGCATTACGGCGGCCTGTTCATCCGCCTCGCATGGCACAGCGCGGGCACCTATCGCACCACCGACGGCCGCGGCGGCGCCGGTGCCGGGCAGCAGCGCTTCGCGCCGCTCAACTCCTGGCCTGACAACGCCAACCTCGACAAGGCGCGCCGCCTGCTGTGGCCGATCAAGCAGAAATACGGCAAAAAGATTTCCTGGGCCGACCTGTTCGTTCTCGTCGGCAACGTTGCGCTGGAAGACATGGGCTTCAAGACCTTCGGCTTCGCCGGCGGCCGCGCCGATACCTGGGAGCCGGAAGAGTTGTACTGGGGTCCCGAGGGAAGCTGGCTGGGCGACGAGCGCTACAGCGGCGAGCGCCAGCTTCATGAATCGCTCGGCGCGGTGCAGATGGGCCTGATTTACGTCAACCCGGAAGGCCCGAACGGCAATCCCGACCCGGTCGCGGCGGCCAAGGACATCCGCGAAACCTTTTTCCGGATGGCGATGAACGACGAGGAGACCGTAGCCCTGATCGCCGGCGGCCATACCTTCGGCAAGACCCACGGCGCCGGAGATCCGTCGCTGATCGGCCCGGAGCCGGAAGGCGGCGCGATCGAGGATCAGGGCCTTGGCTGGAAGAGCGGGCACGGCACCGGCTACGGCGCCGACGCCATCACCGGCGGCCCGGAAGTCATCTGGTCGCAGACGCCGACGAAGTGGAGCAACCACTTCTTCGACAACCTGTTCAAATTCGAATGGGAGCTCGACAAGAGCCCGGCCGGCGCGAAACAGTGGCGGGCGAAAGGCGCCGTTGCCGACATCCCCGACGCGCATGATCCGTCGAAGAAGCGTGTACCGACCATGCTGACCACCGACCTCGCGCTGCGGTTCGACCCGGCCTATGAGAAGATTTCGCGGCGCTTCTACGAGCATCCGGATCAGTTCGCCGACGCGTTTGCACGCGCCTGGTTCAAGCTGACCCACCGCGACATGGGTCCGGTCGTGCGTTACCTCGGCCCGCTGGTGCCGAAGGAAACGCTGATCTGGCAGGATCCGATCCCCGCGATCGACCATGAACTCGTCAGCGAGCAGGACATCGCCGCGCTGAAGGCGAAGATCCTGGAGTCGGGCCTGTCGGTGTCGCAACTGGTCTCGACGGCCTGGGCATCGGCGTCGACGTTCCGCGGCTCCGACAAGCGCGGCGGCGCCAACGGCGCGCGCATCCGGCTTGCGCCTCAGAAGGACTGGGAGGTCAACGATCCGAGACGGCTCGCGGCCGTGCTGTCGAACCTCGAAACGATCCAGAAGGAGTTCGGCAAGAAAGTGTCGCTTGCCGATCTGATCGTGCTCGGCGGTTGTGCCGCAGTCGAGAAGGCTGCAAAAGATGCCGGGATCGACGTGAAGGTGCCGTTCACGCCGGGCCGCATGGACGCATCGCAGGAACAGACCGACGCGGCGTCGTTCGCGCCGCTCGAGCCTCGCGCCGACGGCTTCCGCAACTACGCCAGCAGCAAGCCGCAGTTCATGGCGCCGGAGGAGGCGCTGGTGGATCGCGCGCAACTGCTGCGGCTGACGGGACCGGAAATGACCGTGCTCATCGGCGGCCTGCGCGTGCTCGGCGCCAATGCCGGCGGCGCCAAGCATGGCGCCTTCACCGACCGGCCTGGAAAGCTGACCAACGACTTCTTCGTCAACCTGCTCGACATGCGCACGGAGTGGCAGCCCGCCGGCTCCGACGGCGTGTACGAGGGGCGCGACCGGAAGACGAAAGCGGTCAAGTGGACCGGCACGCGGGTGGACCTGATCTTCGGTTCGCACTCGCAGCTTCGCGCGCTGGCGGAGGTCTACGCCTGCGCGGACTCGCAACAGAAGTTCGTGCAGGACTTCGTGGCGGCCTGGGTCAAGGTGATGAATCTCGATCGCTTCGACCTCGCCTGAGTCCCGCAGGCGTATTGGCTTCGGTATATGAACCAGGATTGAAAGGGGCGCTCGTGAAGATCGCCCCTTTTGATCGAGCAGCACCGCGTCGAAGCAAGGACTGATCGATGATGAAACTGTACTGGGCGCCGCGCACGCGCTCGTTCTCCGCGCTCTGGCTGATGGAAGAAACCGGACAGCCCTATGAACGGGTGCTGACCGACATTTCCGCCGGCGCGCAGAAGACGCCGGAATACCTCGCCATCAATCCGATGGACAAGGTGCCGGCGCTAAAGGACGGCGATGCGACGCTCGCCGAAGCCGCGGCGATCTGCGCTTACGTCGCCGAGCGCTACCCGCAGGCAAATCTGGCGCCGCCGCTAGGCGACGCCAGGCGTGCAAAGTATCTGTACTGGCTGTTCTTCGCGCCAAGCTGCATCGAACCGGCGATGGTGCAGGTCGCGACCAAGGTGGAGATGCCTTCGGTAGCCGCCGGCTGGGGCGAGGCGCAGCGGGTGTTTGACGTGCTCGACAGGGCGCTCGAAAAAGGCCCGTGGATCCTCGGCGAGACATTCTCCGCCGCGGACGTCGCGATCGGATCCGGGCTCAATTTCGCGGTAAAGCTGTTCAAGATGGTGCCGTCGCGGCCGTCGTTCGACCGCTACATCGGGGCGTGTTCGGCGCGCCCGGCCTTCCAGCGCGCCAGCGCCATTGCGGCCGGGTGAAACAAGCATCATGCGCGGGCTCGGCCCACGCATCCATCCATCTTCGCAAGGGTCGTTGGAAGCGGACGGATTGCAGGGTCGAGCCCGGCAATGACAATCACTCCGCCTTCAACTCATCCGGGTGCGGCATCGACAGGATGTTGTAGCCGGAATCGACGAAGTGAATGTCGCCGGTGACGCCGGTGGAAAGATTGGACAGCAGGTACAACGCCGCACCTCCGACTTCCTCGATGGTGACGGTGCGCTTCAGCGGCGCGTGGCGCTGCTGGAATGCGAACATCTGCCGCGCGCCGGCAACCCCGGAGCCGGCCAGGGTGCGCACCGGCCCCGCCGAAATCGCGTTGACGCGAATGGCGCGCGCGCCGAAATCCGCGGCGAGGTAGCGTACCGAGGCCTCCAGTGCCGCCTTCGCGACGCCCATCACGTTATAATTCGGCATCACCCGGGTCGAGCCGCCATAGGTCAGCGTCAGCATCGCGCCGCCGGACGCCGGCATCAGCTCCGCGGCGCGCCGGGCGAGTTCGGTGAACGAAAAACACGAGATCAGCATGGTGCGCAAGAAATTCTCGCGCGTGGTGTCGGCGTAGCGCCCTTTCAGCTCATTCCTGTCGGAGAAGGCGATGGCGTGCACCAGAAAGTCGAGTTCGCCCCATTTGGCGCGCAGCGCCGCGAAAACGTCATCGACGCTGGCGGGACTTTCCACGTCGCATGGCAGCACCGTGTCGACGCCGAGCGATTCCGCCAGCGGCTTGACCCGCTTTCCCAGCGCGTCGCCCTGATAGGTGAAGGCCAGTTCGGCGCCCTGCGCGGCGAGCGCCCTGGCGATCCCCCAGGCAATCGAATGATCGTTGGCGATTCCCATCACCAGACCGCGCTTGCCCTGCATCAGCTCGTTCATCTCAGCGGCGCTCTTGTTGGTCATGGCCTGCTGGATCCGCACATCGCGTCCGGCGCGGGCTTGGCACGCGTATCCATCCACCTTCGCAAGGATGGTGAATGGTGTGGCGCAGTCTCACGCATCCATCCGCTTGAACACCAGCGTGGCGTTGGTACCGCCGAAGCCGAACGAATTGGACAGCACGGTACCGACCTTGGCATTGTCGATCCGCTTGCGCACGATCGGCATGTCGGCGAATGCCGGATCGAGTTCGGTAATGTTGGCGCTTTCGCAGATGAAGCCGTTGTTCATCATCAACAGCGAATAGATCGCTTCCTGCACGCCGGTGGCGCCGAGCGAATGTCCGGTCAGCGATTTGGTCGCCGAGATCGGCGGGCACTTGTCTTCGTTGCCGAACACCTTGCGAAGCGCCTCGATTTCCGGCGGATCGCCCGCCGGCGTCGAGGTCGCATGCGGGTTGATGTAATCCACCTTGGTCTTGACGTTGGCCAGCGCCATCCGCATGCAGCGCTCGGCGCCCTCGCCGGAGGGCGCCACCATGTCGTAGCCGTCGGAGGTGGCGCCGTAGCCGACGATTTCGCCGTAGATGCGCGCGCCGCGCGCCTTGGCATGTTCGAGTTCTTCGAGCACCACCACCCCGGCGCCGCCGGCGATCACAAAGCCGTCGCGGCTGACATCATAGGCGCGCGACGCGGTGGCCGGAGTATCGTTATATTTCGACGACATGGCGCCCATGGCATCGAACAGCACCGACAATGCCCAGTGCAGCTCTTCGCAGCCGCCGGCGAAAATGACGTCCTGCTTGCCGACCTGGATGGTCTCGTAGGCGTTGCCGATGCAATGGTTGGAGGTCGCGCACGCCGAGGAGATCGAATAATTGACGCCCTTGATCTTGAACCAGGTGGCGAGCGTCGCGGAGGCCATCGACGACATCGACTTCGGCACCGCGAACGGGCCGACGCGTTTCGGTCCTTTGGTGCGGGTGGTGTCGGCTGATTCGACGATGACCTTGGCGGAAGGCCCGCCGGAGCCCATGATGATGCCGGTGCGCTCATTGGAAATATCCGACGGCTCGAGCCCGGCATCGAGAATCGCCTGTTCCATCGCGACATGATTCCACGCCGTTCCTTCGGCGAGGAATCGCATGGCGCGGCGATCGATGATGTTGACCGGATCGAGCGTCGGCCGTCCCTGCACCTGGGAGCGAAAACCCAGCTCGGCATATTTCTCTGCGCGGGTAATGCCGGACTTCGCCTCATAGAGGCTCGCAAGCACTTCCTGGGTGTTGTTTCCGATGGATGAGACGATCCCCATCCCCGTGATGACAACCCGCCTCATGATCGCCTCGCCTTTGTCATTTGGTTGTATTCGAACCGGCCGTCAAACCGGACCCGCGCTGTCGATCCGCCACGTAACTTCAGTTTTCCGGCTGCACTGCGGCACTCGGCTTGAACAGGCCGACCTTCAAATCCTTCGCGCGATAGATAATCTCGCCGTCGGCGGAAAGCCACCCGTCGGCAATGCCGAGCACCAGCTTCGACCGCATCACGCGCTTGATATCGATATTGTACACAACCTTGCGGACATTCGGCAGCACCTGGCCGGCGAGCTTCAATTCGCCGAGGCCCAGTGCGCGGCCCGGCCCCTCGGCGCCGCTCCAGACCAGAAAAAAACCGATCATCTGCCACAGTGCGTCGAGGCCGAGGCAGCCTGGCATCACCGGATCGCCCTTAAAATGGCAGCCGAAAAACCACAGGTCCGGATTGACGTCCAATTCGGCGCGCATGACGCCACGGCCATACTCGCCGCCGGTAGCCGTAATCTCGCTGATGCGGTCGAACATCAGCATCGGCGGCAGCGGCAACTGGGCGTTTCCCATGCCGAATATCTCGCCGCGCCCCGCTGCCAGCAGTTCCTCATAGTCGTAGCTGCTCTGCCGGACGTGCGTGGCGATGCCCTGTTTTACATCCGTCACTGTGACCTCGCGCGAATGGACCGTTTCCGGCGAAGAAACGCCATGATCCTGATTGAAGGCTGACACCGCCTGATAGCACCCGGTTGCGGCAAATCGGCACCCGCTTTGCCTCATCGCCCAAACGGCTTCGCGCGGTCTCTATCATATGCCCGCGAACGGGCAAAGCGCGTCCCTCCATCCGCGGCAATCCACCCCTGACTATCTAAACATGTAGTTGGAACCGGCTTCCAGCAGGTTTACCACTCTCTGGAGGCGTTCTAGTTGCGAAAAACTTGCATGTAACCGGTTTAGTTTCTATAATTCAGCGTGACAGCGCGGGGTAGCCCAAGTGGATATGAGTAAAAACGCTGCGATTTCAGACGCCGATGCCGACGGCGCTGCACTGGTGGCTCTGGGGCGCCAGCCGGCGCTGACCGGCTGCCCGTGGCATGACGTCAACGAGATGCTGCAGGCGGCGGGCCTCCGCCCGACCCGGCAGCGGATGGCGCTGGGCTGGCTGCTGTTCGGAAAAGGCGCGCGCCATCTGACCGCCGAAATGCTCTATGAGGAAGCCACCCATGCCAAGGTCCCGGTTTCGCTCGCCACCGTCTACAACACGCTCAACCAGTTGACCGATGCAGGCCTGCTGCGCCAGGTCAGCGTCGACGGCACCAAGACCTATTTCGACACCAACGTGTCGGCGCATCATCACTTCTATCTCGAGAGCAACCACGAGCTGGTCGACATTCCCGATCCGCATCTGATGCTGCAGAAGGTGCCCGACGTCCCCGAAGGCTACGAGATCAGCCGCATCGACATGGTCGTGCGCCTGCGCAAGAAACGCTGAGATTTTCTGCCGCCGTCCATCGCTGTAAGCCGTCATGCCCGGGCCTGCCCCGGGCATCCATGTTTTTGCTCCACATCAGAAAGAAAGACGTGGATGCCCGGCACAAGGCCGGGCAGCGCGGTCTACGTCATGGCCGGGCTCGTCCCGGCCATCCACGTCTTTGCCCCACATCAGAAAGAAAGACGTGGATGCCCGGCACAAGGCCGGGCATGACGGTCGAGATGTGTGAATCCAGTAGGGTCAAGCCCGGCCATGACGGATATTGGGTGCTCAGCCGAGCGATAGCGATCACTCCACCTTCTCGTCGGCATAGACGCCCCACAGCCGCTGCTGCTCGATCCAGCCGTCAAACCCATTGCCGATGACACGGCACCAGCCGGTCGCGCACTTTTTGACCTGGGCCACCACGCCGGCTTGCAGGCGGGCCGCGATTTTGCCGGTCGTGTCCGGACGCTCATAGAGCGAGGCGAGCTCTTCCTTGGTCTTCATGGTGATGACGGCGGTGCGGCGGCCCGACAGCAGCGAGTGATACACCCAGCCCTCGGCGCCCTCGGAATCGCGCACCCGGCGCCAGTTCTCGAATTCGGCGGTGATTTCGACCGGCAGGCCGGAACGGGTGTAGACCCAGGCCACGTCGTTGTCCTTGGTCGGACCGGCGCGGACGTTGACGTGATCGGATTTCAGGCTGACATAGCGCGGCACCGGTAGGCCGCTGGATGAAACCGCCGCGTCCTTTGCCGAAAATCCGGTCGAGACCGACGCGCCCAGCGCCACGCCCGCAAGCACCGCGGTCTTGAAGATTTGCCGGAATGCCATTCACTCGTCTCCCGCCGAGAACCCATCTGAAATTCATTAAAGGAAAGCCGGAATCGCCGTCCCTCCGCGCCCCCGGGTTGTCCTCCCGGGTTGTCTTGGCCCGGCCTTCTGCTAGAGAGACTGAACGCCAAAGCTCAAGGGAACCCCAAGGAACATCGGGACCGCGCCGCAGCGGCAGTTTCGAACACCTAAGTTAATGAGGACTGAACGGTTAAGCCAAAGCCTGACGTTTAAGTTGAAGCCTCATGAGAGCAGGATATGTCGGTCAAGAAAAAGCCTTTGGTCGTGGTCACCCGCAAGCTGCCGGACTCCATCGAGACGCGTATGCGCGAACTGTTCGACGCGCGGCTTAATCTCGACGATACGCCGATGACGCAGGAGCAGCTCGCGGAAGCTGTCCGGTCCGCCGACATCCTGGTGCCGACCGTCACCGACGAGATCACCGAAGACATTCTCAAACAGGGCGACGTGAAGCTGAAGCTGATCGCCAATTTCGGCAATGGCGTCGATAATATCGACGTGGCGGCGGCGCATGCGCTCCACATCACCGTCACCAACACGCCGAAGGTACTCACCGAAGACACCGCCGACATGACCATGGCGCTGATCCTGGCCGTGCCGCGCCGGATGATCGAAGGCGCCTCGATCCTCACCGAGGGCAAGGACTGGCCGGGCTGGTCGCCGACCTGGATGCTTGGCCACAGGATCGGCGGCAAACGGCTCGGCATCATCGGCATGGGCCGTATCGGACAGGCGGTAGCGCGCCGCGCCCGCGCCTTCGGGCTGCAGATCCACTATCACAACCGCCGTCCGGTGCCGCCGCGCATCGCCGACGAACTCGGCGCGACCTATTGGGAAAGCCTCGACCAGATGCTGGCGCGGATGGACATCATCTCGGTGAACTGTCCGCATACGCCCGCCACCTACCATCTGCTCTCGGCGCGGCGGCTGAAGCTGGTGCGAAAGGACGCCTACATCGTCAATACCGCGCGCGGCGAGGTGATCGACGAAGACACCCTGGTCAAGCTGATCGAAGCCGGCGACATCGGCGGCGCCGGCCTCGACGTATTCGAGAACGAGCCCGCGGTCAGCCCGAAGCTGGTGCGGCTCGCCAAGGCCGGCAAGGTAACGCTGCTGCCGCACATGGGCTCGGCCACCATCGAGGGCCGCGTCGAGATGGGCGAGAAGGTGATCATCAACATCCGGACCTTCCTCGACAACCACAAGCCGCCGGACCGCGTGCTGCCGAGCATGTTGTAGCGGCGCCGTGTCCGGACGCGGCGCGGCATTCTTCATGCCGCTCGCCAGGGCGGAACCATCACAAAGGCGGTGCTTCGTTACGGCGCTGCGCAGCCTCCGCGGAACGCACCATCCTCACCTCGCCCCGACCAAATCCACAATCGTCGGCCTTTCGCCGTTGAGCGGATTGTCCTTGTCCCAGCGATAGCGCAATGTCTCGAACCGCATGGCGCGGGCGTCCACCATCAGCAGCCGCCCGACCAGCCCGTCGCCAAAGCCGACGATTTCGCGGATCGCTTCCAGCGCCATCATCGATCCAAGCACGCCGGCGAGCGCGCCCATGACGCCGGCCTCGGCGCAGGCCGGCACCGTGCCGGGCGGCGGGGCTTCCGGAAACAAACATCGATAGGTCGGATTGAACTCTCCGGCAGCATTTTTCTCATGCGCCCGGACCGTGGTGAGCGATCCGTCGAACATGCCGAGCGCCGCCGTGATCAGCGGCTTCTTGGCAAGAAAGCAGGCGTCCGAGACGAGATACCGCGTCTCGAAATTATCCGAGCCGTCGAGCACCAGGTCATAGCCCGATAGCAGCGCCATCGTATTCGACGCAGCGAGCCGGGTGGCATGTGCAACGAATTTTACGTAGGGATTGAGCGCGTGAATCTTCTCTGCGGCGCTGTCGACTTTGGGCCGGCCGATGTCCGGCGTAAAGTGAATGATCTGGCGCTGCAGGTTGGACAGCGACACCACATCATCATCAACCACGCCGAGCGTGCCGACCCCGGCGGCGGCGAGATACATCAGCGCCGGCGCGCCGAGCCCGCCGGCGCCGACCACCACCACCGACGCCGCCTTGAGCGCCGCCTGGCCGGGCCCGCCGACCTCGCGCAGCACGATGTGGCGGGCGTAACGCTCAAGTTCGTCCGGGCTCAGCATGGAGAGGTCCTAGCTTGATTGATCCACATTCGCCACGCTTGGTGTCCCCGGACGCGGCGCGGCCTTCTTCCTGCCGCCCCGCAGCGCCCGGACCAGACCCAAGCGCAGGGTTCGACACGGCCCCGGCTCTGCCGCGCGTCACGCCGCGAAGAGCGGCACACGCGCTTGCGTGCGGGGCACAACCGTCTGTCCATGAACCCCCGCCGTGTTGGTGACGACCAAGCAGGTGTGCTTAATTGCGTGTGCGTCAACCCGGGAATTGTCATGAGATCGGTGACCGCTGCAACCATTGTCATCGTCGCCTCGGCGGTTTCCGCCCAGGCCCAGATGACGCCGCCGGCCGCAACAGCCGTCCGGCCGAAACCGGTCGCGACTGTTCCGGTCCGTCCGGCCGTGCAGACCCCCGCCGACACCGCGGGCGCCATGGCACAGGCGGAGCGTCAGGCGATCCAGTCGGACCTTGCCTGGGTCGGACAGTACAATGGCGCAATCAATGGCGAGGTCGGCGACCGCATGGTGACCGGCATCAAGGCATTTCAGAAGGACCGCGGCGGCAAGCCGACCGGCGTGCTCAATCCGCAGGAGCGCGGCGCGCTGGCGGAGGCCGCGAAGAAACGCCAGGACGCTGTCGGCTGGAAGATCGTGTTCGATCCCGGCACCGGCGTACGGCTTGGCGTGCCGGCAAAACTGGTGCCGCAGCAATCCGGCGACGCCAACGGCATAAAGTGGACTTCCACCACCGGCACCATCCAGATTCAGATGGCGCGGCGCAAGGAAGCAAGCCCGACCACGGCGAAACTCGCCGAGCAAGAGAAGAAGGAACCCGCTGGGCGTAAAATCGACTACAGCGTGGTCAAGCCGGATTTCTTCGTGCTGTCGGGCATGCAGGGCCTGAAGAAATTCTACCTGCGCGGCCAGATCAAGGGCGATGAGGTGCGCATCCTCACCATCCTGTACGATCAAGCCACCGAAGGCACCATGGAGCCGGTGGTGGTTGCGATGTCGAGCGCGTTCAATCCGTTCCCCAGCGGCGCGCAGGCCGGACCGCCGCCGCGCAAGACCGTCGAATACGGTACCGGCATCGTCGTCAGCGACGACGGGGCGATCGTGACCGACCGCCAGGTGGTCGACGGCTGCCTGTCGATCGTGGTCGCGCGATACGGCAACGCCGATCGCGCCGCCGAAGACAAGGGCCGCGACCTCGCGCTGCTGCGCATTTACGGCGTGCGCGGATTGAAACCGCTGGCGCTAAATCCCGGCGCCGCGAAATCGAGCATCGAACTGACCGGCATCGCCGATCCGCAAAGTCAGGCGGGCGGCGCGGCGGCAAGCAGCGTCAAGGCGCAGATCGCGCAAACAGGGAGCAGCGAGCAGGCGCTGACGCCGGCCCCTGGCCTGGGCTTTTCCGGTGCCGCGGCGCTTGACGCCGACGGCGTGTTCGCAGGAGTGGCGCTGCTGAGGCCGGTGCTGGTCGCGGGGCCTGCAACCGCCACGCCGCCGCCGCAGGCGACATTGGTGCAGGCGGACGCGGTGCGCGGATTCCTGAAAGCCAACGGCGTCGGCGCGGCCGGCGGATCGGCGGACGCCAAGGCTGCGGTGGTGCGGGTGATCTGCGTGCGGAAATAGGTTTTTCCGAAACGCCTGCGCGCACTCGCGAGCGCCGTCCAGCCGAGCCCGCGCAGATAGGCACGGATATACGCGTTAATTGAACCGGGCGTTTTCCGGGATCGTGGTGGTCCGCGATATGCACACCCGGTATTCGGCGCCGGCGCAACGACTCCTGGCCCCGGGAAAAGCCGGAATAGCAGTGGCGTAAATCCGCGCGCTTCTGGTATCCAGCCGGAAAAAGGGAAAGCGAGCCGGACTTGGACTATCTTCTCTGGTCGCTGCCATTCGTCGCGGTGGCCATGCTGATCGCGTCGGGACGCGCCTCGTCCACCGCGGCGGGCTGCGTTGGCTTGGCAACGGCGGTTGCGGTGTCGCTGGTCGCGGCTCCGAACCGTTTTGACGGATCGGACGCGGTTGCCGCGGTTGCACGGGGCGGATGGCTCGCGTTCCTCGTGGGGGCCGTCATTCTCGGAGGTCTGTTCTTCCGCGAAGTGATCTCGGGCGATGCGCCCGCAGGCAAGCCGCTGCAGATTGCTGCGGCACGGCGACGAAAGCAGCTTTATACGACGTGTTTTCTCGTGGGTCCCTTTGCCGAGGGAGCGACCGGTTTCGGGATCGGTCAGGTCACCGTCGCGCCGATCCTGCAAGGCATCGGGCTCGCGCCGGTCGATGCCGTGCTGCTCGGCCTTTTCAGTCAAATAATGGTGTCCTGGGGAGCAATGGCGAACGGCACCATCGTCGGGTCGCAACTCTCCGGGATTGGCCCGATCGATCTGGGCCTCCATAGCGCGCTGCTCACGGCGCCGCTGCTGGTGGCCTGGCTCGGCCTGTTCTGGCGCATTGCGGCGCGTGCGGGAGTGCCGGGCACGCTGATGGATTTCGCCGGCGAGACCGCATGCACGATCGCCGCGGCCGGCTTGCTGATCGCATGCAACGCGATGTTCGGCCCGGAAGTCGCGGCCTTGGCCGCGCTCGGGCCGCTCATCGTCGCGAGATTTCTGATCGACGGCAAGCCGGACGGCGATCAATGGCGCGCCGCTGTTCGCGTCGGGCTGCCTTATGGCGCGCTCATTGCAGGCCTGATCGCGACGCGCGCGATAGCACCGGTCAACGCGTTTCTGGCCCATGCCGTCGCCATACGTCCTTTTGCCGAAGGTCCGACATGGTTTCCGCTCCTGCATCCCGGTTCCTGGCTGCTGGTCGTCGGCCTTGCCACGACGCTGGTGACCGGACGGCCGGCGCTGGCTGCACCTTCCCTGCAGCGGGCGTGGACGCGGGGCCGCAAACCGATCCTGACCATCGGTTTTTTCCTCGCAATGGCGCAGGTGATGGCGATGTCCGGCATGGCCGATGGCCTCGCCAGAGGCCTGCGCTCGATACTCGGACCTTTCGCGGTATTGGCGACACCCTTGTTTGCGGGATTGTTCGGCTTTCTGACCGGAAGCAGCAACGCTTCCAACGGCCTGCTGATGCCGGCCCAGATCGCCCTCGCCAAGGAAGCCGCTTTGAGCCTGCCGTGGTTGGGCGCGATTCAAAACACGACCTCCGCGGCCTTGACCATGCTTTCGCCGGTTCGGGTGGCGGTCGGTTGCGCACTGGTCGGAGACCCGAAGCTCGATCGCACCGTCTATTTGCGCGCCTGGCCCCTCGGACTGGTGCCGCTTGTCATTCTCACCGCGGCAACCGCGCTGCTCCTCGTTCGGCATTAGGCGTTTACGTCATCCTGACGTGCGCGCGCTTGTGCGCCTCGAAAGAGGGCCGCATACGCGCTGGTGGCTATCCTTCGAGGCTCGCCGGTACCGGCGAGACCTCGGAGCCTGGCCGAAAAGCAGCCCAATATTTCCCTGCTTTAGCTGTCGGATTGAAAGTGATTCACTTTCGTCATGGCCGGGCTTCGTCCCTACTGGATGCACACATCTCGCCGTCATGCCCGGCCTTGTGCCACGGCTGTCCGGTTCATTGAAAGTATAGTCC
>NZ_CAXUNQ010000021.1:0-68930 GCF_964252615.1 uncultured Bradyrhizobium sp. | reverse complement strand
ACGTTCGCGAGCGCCCCTGTAGTGGGGCAGGACACGGTCAGCATAAGCCGGGTTACGGGCGTGGGGATAGGTATACATTCACAAGTACGTGAACGCCGCTTTGAGCTTCGCAGGGCGGATCAGCGTCTCGATCGTAACACCTCCACCGGCGGCCCTATGAAAAACCCTCTCTCGTCATGCGCGGGCTTGTTTGAGCCGCGAATCTGGCCGGCCAATCCGCTCTGCGGTACCTCGCAACGCAGCGCAAAGGCGCGCTGCGTCGGGGCCGGGACACGAGGCACCTCAAGGCTGCGGGCCGTCATAGCCTTCGACGACCAGTATATCGGCCTCGGAATGCGGATTGCGGATCGCAACCAGCCGTGCATATTCCGGCGAATTGTAGCAGGCCAGCGCGGTTTCATAGTCCTTGAATTCCAGCACCACATTGCGCGAGCGGGCGGTGCCTTCCTTGGATTCGTACTTGCCCCCGCGCACCAGAAACTTCGCGCCGTATTTGTTGAACACCGCGCCGTTCTGTTCGACATACGCCTTGTAGCCGTCCGGGTCGTGGACATCGACCCGCCCGATCCAGTAGCCTTTGGCCATCTGAATTCTCCCTTGCTGTTTACGCGCTCGCCTGCGCGATCTCGGCCACGATGGCCTGCGCTGCCGCTTTCGGATCCGACGCTTCCAGGACGGGCCGCCCGACCACCAGATAATCCGCGCCTGCGGCGACCGCCCGGGCCGGAGTCATGATGCGTTTCTGATCGCCCGCGGCGGCGCCGGCGGGCCTGACGCCCGGCGTCACCAGGCTCATCCGACCGCCCACGGTCCTGCGTAGCGACGCCGCTTCTTCCGGCGAGCACACGAGCCCATCGATGCCGATCTCCTGCGCCTGCTGCGCGCGGGCTTCGACCAGATCGGACACGCCGAGGCGATAGCCCGCCGCGTGCAGATCGCCGTCGTCATAGGAGGTCAGCACGGTGACCGCGAGAATCTTCAGGCCGGATCCCGCGCGCCCTTCGACTGCGCCCTTCATGGTTTGCGGGTAGGCATGCACGGTCAGGAAGGTCGCGCCGAGGGCGGCGACGCTCTCGACGCCGCGCGCGACGGTGTTGCCGATGTCGTGCAGTTTCAGATCGGCGAACACCTTCTTGCCGGCGCTGGACAATTGCCGCACCAGCGGCAGGCCGCCGGCGTAAGCGAGCTGATAGCCGATCTTGTAAAACGTCACGCTGTCACCGAGCCGCGCGACCATGGCTTCCGCCGCCGCGACCGAGGGCAGATCGAGAGCGACGATCAGGCGATCGCGACCGGGAATGTCCAATGCCGGCATGCCACCTCACATCATGCGCTGGGAGACGTCGATCAATTGCCTCACCAGCGCGTTGAGCGCCTCAATGTCGGCCGGGTTCTTAAGCCGGTCCATATCGTCATAGGCCTGATCGGCGAACGACAGCGCGACCTGGCTGGGGATCACGGTCGCATGGCAGGCCGCGAGAATCAGGCGCAGCGCCGCCAGGCACCGCGCGCCGCCGAGCCGGCCTGCCGACGCTGCCGCCATTGCAAAAGCGCGGTCGCGAAACACCTGGCCCCGCGTCTCGTGGGGCTCCTGCACCCTGCTCACCCAGTCGATGGCATTTTTCAGCAGCGGCGGCAGCGACGAATTGTATTCGGGCGTGACGATGAGAACGCCGTGATGCGCACCGATCATGCGTTTGAGATTGACGGCATGTTTCGGCACGCCGGATTTGGTCTGCAGGTCGCCGTCGTAGATCGGCAGCGGAAAATCGCCTAGCGAAATGCGTGTAACCTCAACACCGGCGCGCGCCAGCTCCTGCGCCGCCGCGGCCGCCAGCTTCACGTTGAGCGAGCCGGACCGGAGCGAGCCGGGAATGACCAGGATTTTCAACGCGGACATGATTCCATTCGCGTCCAGGACCAGCCTCTCCGCGCAAAGGCGGCGGGCCATCAGCCCTTGCGATATACCCAGACGCGGGCGGGCGGAAGATTCATCCAGATCCGCTCGGACGCTTCGGTGGAAACGCCCGGCAGCGACTTTGGAATTGGCGGCGCGACCGAATAGGTGAACTGCACGAATGGCGAGCCCGGCGACATCGCGACAAAGGCGTCGCGGATCAGCTTCAGGCGGGTCAGCATCGGCTTGGTAACCAGGGGAAGCCCGGAGACGACGGCGGATGCCGGCGCGCTCAGCACGTTCCACAGCGAGTCGCGCAGCGCATAGGCGTCGCCCTGCACCACCGTGGCCTGCGGATAGCGGTCGCGCAGCAATGCGCAGAAACCCGGATTGTATTCGACGAGCACGAGACGCCGCTGCTCGACGCCGTGGGAGATCAGCGCACTGGTGATCGCGCCGGTACCGGGCCCGAGTTCGATGACCGGCCGGTCGGAATCGACCTCGACATATTGCGCCATGGTGCGGGCCAGCACCCGTCCCGACGGCATCACCGCGCCCATATGCAGCGGCTTCTCGATCCATGAACGGAGAAAACGAACCTCGTCGTCGAGACGGAGAGGTTTTTTCAACGCGCGCACGGAGGAGTGCAAAGGCATGTCGCTACCAGGCGGGACCGCAATTGTCGCGGATGTCAAAAATTGGTCATAAAGAGGTATAGGCAGCAACCGAAACGGTCAAGCTGGACCGACCTCAGGAGTTAGCGCGCGTGCCGAAGAAGTCCTTGACCTTAGTGAAGAAACCCGCAGCTTCCGGTTGGGTTGCGCCGGACGATAATTTTTCGAACTCGGCCAGAAGCTCCTGCTGCTTCCTGGTCAGATTCTGCGGCGTTTCGACCATGACCTGGACATACATGTCGCCGGTCTGACGCGAGCGCAGCACCGGCATCCCCTTTGACGCGATGCGAAAACGCCGGCCGGACTGGGTGCCGGACGGTATCTTCACCCTGGTCTTGCCCTTGTCGATGGTCGGAACCTCGAATTCGCCGCCAAGTGCTGCCGTGACCATGGAAATCGGTACGCGGCAATGCAGGTCGGCGCCGTCGCGCTGGAAGAACTGGTGGGTTGCCAGCGACAGGAAAATATAAAGATCGCCGGGAGGACCGCCGCGGACACCGGCTTCGCCTTCGCCGGCAAGCCGGATCCGTGTGCCGTCCTCCACGCCCTGCGGAATATTGACCGATAACGTCCGGTCGCGCGTCACGCGTCCGGAGCCGGAGCAGGACGGGCACGGGTCCTCGATCATCTGGCCGCGGCCCTGGCAGCCCGGACAGGTACGCTCCAGCGTGAAGAAGCCCTGCGCCTGCCGCACCCGGCCGGCGCCGCCGCAGGTCGCGCAGGTTTTCGGCTTGGTGCCGGCCTTGGCGCCGGTGCCGGAGCAGGATTCGCAGGTGACCGAAACCGGGATTTCGATCTGAGCGGTCTTGCCGAGGAAGGCTTCCTCCAGCGTGATTTCCATGTTGTAGCGCAGGTCGGCGCCGCGCTCGCGCCCGCCGCCGCGCCCGCGCTGCCCGGCCATGCCGAACAGATCCTCGAAAATATCGGAAAATGAGGACGCAAAGCCGGCGCCAAAACCGGGGCCGCCGCCGGCGCCGCCTTGCTCGAACGCCGCATGGCCGAACCGGTCGTAGGCAGCGCGCTTGTCGCCGTCCTTCAGGACTTCATAGGCTTCGTTGATTTCCTTGAAACGGACTTCGCTGGCGGCATCGCCGGGATTCTTGTCCGGATGCCATTTCATGGCGAGCTTGCGGAAAGCCGCCTTGAGCTTGGAATCGTCCGCGGTCCGCTCGACTTCAAGGGTTTCGTAATAGCAACGCTTGGTGGACATAAGGGTTAACTCTCGCGGTCATGGCCGGGCATAGCCGTTCGAAAAACGGCGTCGCTTAGCTCGCCTATCCCGGCCATCCATCACTCTTTGAAGATGGACCCCCGGGTCGGCCGGCGCGAAGCCGATGCTTCGCGCCTTTTGCCCGGGGGTGACGATCTCGATCATAGCGAAGAGCATCGCACTGATCCGTATCGTAAGAGTTACGCCGACTTCTTGTTGTTCTTGTCGTCGTCGACTTCGGTGAACTCCGCGTCGACGACGTCGTCCTTTGCGGCATCCTTGGCGGCGTCGCTCTCGGCCTGCTGCTTGTACATCGCCTCGCCGAGCTTCATGGAAGCCTGCGCCAGCGTATTGGTCTTGGCCTTGATCGCCTCGGCATCCTCACCCTTCAGCGCTTCCTTCAAATCGCTGACGGCGTCTTCGATGGCGCGGCGCTCGCTTTCCTCGACCTTGGAGCCATGCTCGGCCAGCGCCTTCTCGGTGGAATGCACCAGCGAGTCGGCATGGTTCTTGGCATCCACGGCTTCCCGCCGCTTCTTGTCCTCCGCAGCGTTGGCTTCGGCGTCCTTGACCATCTTCTGGATGTCGGCTTCGGACAAGCCGCCCGAGGCCTGGATGCGGATCTGCTGCTCCTTGCCGGTCGCCTTGTCCTTTGCCGAGACGTTGACGATGCCGTTGGCGTCGATGTCGAACGTGACCTCGATTTGCGGCATCCCACGCGGCGAGGGCGGAATGCCCATCAGGTCAAACTGGCCGAGAACCTTGTTGTCGGCCGCCATTTCGCGCTCGCCCTGGAAGACGCGGATGGTGACGGCGTTCTGGTTGTCCTCGGCGGTCGAGAACACCTGGCTCTTCTTGGTCGGGATCGTGGTGTTGCGGTCGATGATGCGGGTGAACACGCCGCCCAGCGTCTCGATGCCCAGCGACAGCGGCGTCACGTCGAGCAGCAGCACGTCCTTGACGTCGCCCTGCAACACGCCGGCCTGGATCGCGGCACCGATGGCCACGACTTCGTCGGGGTTGACGCCCTTATGCGGCTCCTTGCCGAACAACTGCTTTACCACTTCCTGGACCTTCGGCATGCGGGTCATGCCGCCGACCAGCACCACTTCGCCGATCTCGCCGGCGGTGAGGCCGGCGTCCTTCAGCGCCTTGCGGCATGGCTCGATGGTCTTCTGCACCAGATCGTCGACCAGCGCCTCGAACTTGGCGCGGGTCAGCTTCATCGTCAGATGCTTCGGACCGGACTGGTCGGCCGTGATGAACGGCAGGTTGATTTCGGTCTGCGTGGTCGAGGACAGCTCGATCTTGGCCTTTTCGGCGGCCTCTTTCAGGCGCTGCAGGGCCAGCTTGTCGTTGCGCAGATTGATGCCCTGCTCTTTCTGGAATTCATCGGCCAGATAGCTGACAAGGCGCATGTCGAAGTCTTCGCCGCCGAGGAAAGTATCGCCGTTGGTCGACTTCACCTCGAACACGCCGTCGCCGATCTCGAGGATCGACACGTCGAAGGTGCCGCCGCCGAGGTCGTACACCGCGATGGTGCCGGACTTCGACTTGTCGAGACCATAGGCAAGCGCCGCCGCGGTCGGTTCGTTGATGATGCGCAGCACCTCGAGGCCGGCGATCTTGCCGGCATCCTTGGTGGCCTGACGTTGCGCGTCGTTGAAATAGGCGGGAACGGTGATGACCGCCTGATCGACCTTCTGGCCGAGATGGGCCTCCGCGGTCTCCTTCATCTTTTGCAGAATGAATGCCGAAACCTGCGAGGGAGAATAGGTCTTGCCGTCGGCCTCGACCCAGGCGTCGCCGTTGCCGGCCTTTGAAATCTTGTAAGGGACGAGCTTCTTGTCCTTTTCAACCATCGGGTCGTCATAGCGGCGGCCGATCAGGCGCTTGACCGCAAAAATGGTGCGCTCGGGATTGGTCACGGCCTGACGCTTTGCCGGCTGACCGACGAGGCGCTCCCCGTCATCGCTGAAAGCGACAATCGACGGCGTGGTCCGCATGCCTTCGGCGTTTTCGATTACTTTCGATGTCTTGCCATCCATTACGGCGACGCACGAATTCGTGGTGCCGAGATCGATCCCAATGACCTTTCCCATGGTCCTCATATCCTTCTTTTTGCGGCAGGTTGGCTGGGCCCTGACGGCGCACCAATCCAAACCCCCAATATCAAATGCTCGCGAACTCGCGGCGGTGAGCCTCATATAGGAGGGGGGGTGGGGGCCGCAAGGACCGGACGCAAGCTTGGCCGACGAAAACCCTTTGGCTTCGGCCGATCGTGTCCGCTCTCACCCCGGCCGCGGCGCCGTCGATTTTTTCAGCCGCATCACCAGACAGGCCGCACAGACGGGCGCGATCAGGTCCGGTAATATCTGGACAAACGGCCCCTGTCCGGCCAGAAATGGCGGCCGGGAACGCGATCTTGGCTTGATCTATTGCCGGAACGGGGCAACCGTGAACAATGCAGCCTGACGGCGTCGGCGCAATGGCCGCAGAGCCGATCATCGAACGGCCTCAATGCAAACCCAATAGATTTTCATGAAACAGTTCGCACCGCTCATCGCATTTGCTTTTTTTTCGGCCGCATGCAGCGCGGCCTTCGCCGCCGACGTGGTGTATCCGCCGGGCATCCGGGTCGGCGTTGTGCCGATCGAAGGGCTTGTCATCTCGAAGACGTTCCCCGGCTTCGAGACGGAGGACCACGGCGTCAAGGTGTTGATCGCAGAACTTCCCCTTGCGGCCTATGGCGAGGTGGAGCATGCGTTCAGAACCAATTCCTTTCCGGGTGGCGCGAATGCCATCAAGCCGGAAGGCCTGCAGACCGCCGCCGGCGAGGGCTTTTATACCGTTGAAAGCGCCAAGGACGGCGCCGACACGGTACGGCGTTTTTCGATGATCATCCCCGGCGGCACGTTCTCCGGATATTTGGCGGCGCAGGTCCCGGAAAGCGCTACGAAAACCTATTCGGACGATGCGGTGCGGCAGATGTTCGCGTCGGCCGTCGTGCGCCAGCAGGTTCCGGTCGAGGAGCAGCTCGGACTGCTGCCGTTCAAGATCACCGAACTCGGCGCCTTCAAGAACGTCCGCACGCTGGCGCCCGGCGCCGCCATCCTCCTCGCCGACGGCAACGAGGAAACCGGGATCGAGTCGTCGTCTTACATGGTGATCGGCACCATCGCGTCGGCACCGACGCAACCGGAAGATCGCGGCCGCTTTGCGCAGCAGGCTGCGGGCCAGATTCCCGGCTTGCGCGATGGACGCATCACGATGTCCGAATCTCTGCGGATCGACGGCTCGCCCGGATATGAAACGCGCGTCGAGGCCACCAGCGGCAAGGCCAACACGCCGGTCACGGTGGTCCAATGGCTGCGGTTTGGCAGTGCCAACCAGGCGCTGCGGATCATCGCAAGCACGCCACGGGACGATTGGTCCAAGGCGTTTCCGCGCTTCCGCGCGGTGCGCGACGGAATCCAGCCGCGCTGAGACCGCAATCGCGGCCCCGGCTTGCCGGAAGATTTGATCCGTTCCCGGCACCCGGCCGCCTTTACGCTGCCGCGACGACCTGATTTGCTGACCGGGTCTTCAAGGGAGATTCAACATGGTGGACCGCAGACAAATTCTGGCGGGCGTGGCCGGCATCGCCGCCGCCGGGCTCGTTCCGAAGCGCCTTCAGGCTGCAGCTTCGATCAAGGTTGACGACACATCGGCGCTGGTGGTCGTCGATGTGCAGAACTGTTTCCTGCCCGGCGGCAGCCTCGCCGTGAAGGAGGGCGACCAGATCGTCACGGTGATCAACAAGATGGCCAGGGGCTTTGCCCATGTCGTGATGACGCAGGACTGGCATACCGAAGGCCACGTCTCGTTTGCGTCGAGCCATGCCGGGAAAAAGCCGTTTGAAACGATCGATCTCAAATACGGCAAGCAGGTATTGTGGCCGGACCATTGCGTGCAGGGCACCGACGGCGCCGCGCTTTCGAAAGAGCTCGCGATCCCGCACGCCGAACTCATCATCCGCAAGGGCTATCACAAGGACGTCGACAGTTACTCCGCCTTCACCGAGGCCGACGGCAAGACCACGACGGGACTGGCGGGTTATCTCACCGCCCGCAAGCTCAAGCGTCTGTTCCTGGCCGGGCTCGCGACCGACTTCTGCGTGGCCTGGACGGCGCTCGACGCCCGCAAGGCCGGGTTCGAAACCTACGTCGTCGAGGACGCCTGCCGCGGCATCGACACCCAGGGCTCGCTGGCCAAGGCCTGGGCCGATATGGCAAAGGCCGGCGTCAAACGCATCCAGTCGGCGGACATCGTGGTCTGAGCGCCGATCCGAACCGGATCAGCCGGCCTGTTCGGCAGCGCCGGCCTTCGCACCCCCCTTGGAGACCGCGACGAGGGCTGGACGCAACACGCGCTCGCCGATCATGTAGCCCGCCTGCACCACCTGCATGACGGTGCCCGCGGGCACCGATGCGTCGGGCACTTCGTACATCGCCTGCTGGAAATTCGGATCGAATTTTTCGCCCGACGGATCGAATTTCTTGACCCCGTTTTTTTCCAGCGTGTTGAGCAGCGACCGCTCGGTAAGTTCGACGCCTTCGATCAGCGCCTTGAGGCCGGGATCCGCCGCCGCCTTGGCTTCGGCCGGGACGGCATCCAGCGCGCGCTGCAGATTGTCGGCGATATCGAGCACGTCGCGCGCAAATCCGGAAATGCCGTAGGTCCGGGCGTCGGAGACCTCGCGCGCCGTGCGCTTGCGCAGGTTTTCCATTTCCGCCAGCGTGCGTAGCATCTTGTCGCGCGATTCCGCGGCTTCCTTGGCCAGGGCTTCCACCGCGCCATCTTCCGGATCGTCGGGCATGATGTAAGGCTTGGAAACCACCGGCTCGGCGTCCTGCGCCGGTTTCGCCGGATTGTCGTTGTGCCCGTTGGGATCGGCCATCACACTGCCTTCTCGAAAATCTGTTCAGGTTGAATGGGGATTGCTGGGCCGCATATCGTGCTTTAGCGGCAGAAAATCAAGCGGAACCGGTCCGTCTCGGCGTCCGGCTACCCGCCCAGCATCTGGCTCACGATCCGGGCGGCGTAGTCCACCATCGGAATGACCCGCGCGTAATTCAGCCGGGTCGGCCCGATGACGCCGAGCACACCGACGATATGCCCCGCGCCGTCGCTGTAGGGCGCGATGATGGTGGAGGAGCCGGACAGCGAAAACAGCTTGTTTTCCGATCCGATGAAAATTCGCACGCCCTCGGCGCGTTCCGCGCGCCCCAGCAGGTCGATCACGCCGCGCTTGGTTTCGAGATCGTCAAACAGCAATCTCACCCGCTCGAGATCCTCCAGCGCGTGCAGATCCTCGAGCAGGTTGGCATGGCCGCGCACGATCAATTGCCGGTCGTCGTTGTCGCCGCCGGACCAGCTTGCGATGCCGGCCGCGATGACTTTCTGGGTAAGCAGGTCGAGTTCGGCGCGGTTCTGCGTCAATGCGGTTTCGAGTTCGAGGCGCGCCTCGGCCAGTGTGCGGCCGCGAATCCGCGCATTGAGGAAATTCGATGCCTCCGTGAGCGCCGACATCGGAACGCCCGGCGGCAGCGCCAGCACGCGATTCTCGACCTGCCCGTCTTCAGCGACCAGCACCACAAGCGCCCGCTCCGGCTCCAGCCGCACGAACTCGATATGCTTCAGCCGCGAATTGGATTTCGCGGTCAGCACCACCGCCGCCGCCCGGGTCAGGCCGGACAGCCGCGTCAGCGCCTCGCCGAGGGCGGCTTCGACCGATTGCGCCTTGCCGACGGAGACGAGTTGGGTCTGGATCGACTGCCGCTCCGGTTCGGTGAGATCGCCGACCTGCATCAGCGCGTCGACGAAAAACCTTAAGCCCAGTTCGGTCGGCAACCGCCCGGCGGAGGTATGCGGCGCATAGATCAGGCCGAGCTGCTCGAGGTCCGACATCACGTTACGGACCGAGGCCGGCGACAGCGGCACCGTGATCAGGCGCGAAATGTTACGCGAGCCGACCGGTTCGCCGGTCGCGAGATAACTCTCGACGATTTGACGAAAAATATCCCGTGAGCGCTCGTTGAGCTGGGCGAGCCCGGCATTCGGCGCGATCAGCCCGATCGGATCGTGGTGAGCCACTGGCACTCCCGCGTGCATGATCCGCCAAACGACGCACGGTTGGCGGGGATCATGCGCTATCTAACACTAAACTGGCCTCAATTTGTCCATCTCCGGGCGCAGATACAAGCCGGCATTGCGCCGACAGCTTCGGCCGGCCCTTGCCGTTGCCGCTTCCCGTCCCTAAAAGCACCGCGGCACCACCTTTTTCCTTAAATTACCGGAGGATTTCCCATGCGGCCAAGCCGCCGTGCGCCCGACGAACTGCGCGCCGTGTCGCTGGAACGCGGCGTGGTCAAATATGCCGAGGGTTCCTGCATGGTTAAATTCGGCGATACCCATGTGCTGGTGACGGCGACCTTGGAGGAACGGCTGCCGCCATGGCTCAAGGGCCAGGGCCGCGGCTGGGTCACGGCGGAATACGGCATGCTGCCCCGGGCCACGGTGGAGCGCACCCGCCGCGAAGCCTCCGCCGGCAAACAGAACGGCCGTACCGTCGAAATCCAGCGCCTGATCGGCCGCTCGTTGCGCGCGACCCTCGACCTCGAGGCCCTGGGCGAGCGCCAGATCACGGTGGATTGCGACGTGATCCAGGCCGACGGCGGCACGCGGACGGCCTCGATCACCGGCGCCTGGGTAGCCCTTGCCGACTGCATCGGCTGGATGAAGAACCGCAACATGTTCAAGCCCGGCACCAGCGATGTGCTGCGCGACAACGTCGCTGCGATCTCGTGCGGGATCTATAACGGCACGCCGGTCCTCGACCTCGACTATGCCGAGGATTCCGAGGCCGACACCGACGCCAATTTCGTGATGACCGGCGATGGACGCATCATCGAGGTTCAGGGCACGGCGGAAAAAACCCCGTTCTCGCAGGACGAATTTCTGGCGCTGATGGCGCTGGCGAAGAAGGGCGTTGCCCGGCTGGTGGATTTGCAAAAAATGGCGGTGGCGTGATTCGTAACCGGTCGTCATGCCCGGGATGCACACATCTCGCCGTCATTGCCGGGCTCGACCTGGCAATCCATCCGCTTCGAACGACTCTTTCCGAAGATGGATGGATACGCGGGTCGGGCCCGCGTATGACGAGAGGTGGGAATCCGGTAGGGACGAGCCCGACCATGACGGATTATAAATGCGCATGACTCAGCATCGTCGAATCACCGGCAAGCTCGTGATCGCGACCCATAATCCCGGCAAGCTGGCCGAGATGCGCGAACTGCTGGCGCCGCACGGCGTCGAGGCCGTCTCCGCCGGCGAACTCGGCCTCCGCGGGCCGGAGGAAACCGGCGACAGCTTTCGTGCCAACGCGCGGATCAAGGCGGTTGCGGCGGCGCGCGCCGCGGAGCTGCCGGCATTTGCCGACGATTCCGGGCTGGTGGTGGACGCGCTGGACGGCGCGCCGGGCATCTATTCGGCGCGCTGGGCCGGCGAAAGCAAGGATTTCACGGCGGCGATGACGCGGATCGAGCGCCTGCTGCAGGAACGCGGCGCCACCACGCCGCCGCAACGCCGCGCGCATTTCATCTCCGCATTATGCGTCGCCTGGCCCGACGATCATCTCGAGGAGGTCGAGGGGCGCGTGGACGGCGCGCTGGTGTGGCCGCCGCGCGGCGGCGCCGGATTTGGCTACGACCCGGCGTTCCTGCCGGACGGCCATAGCCGCACCTTCGGCGAAATGACCAGCACCGAGAAGCACGGCCTGCCGCCGATTGGCCTCGGGCTGTCGCATCGCGCCCGCGCCTTCGTGAAACTGGCGGAGATCTGCCTTGCTGGCTGACGCGCCAGATCAAACCGCGTCATGCCCGGGGTCGCGCCGGGCATCCACGTCTTTCCTTGCCGTCTTCACGGCAAGACGTGGATGGCCGGGACACGCCCGGCCATGACCGTCTCTTCGGCAAATACTGCTTTTGGCGTTTATGTGCACTGGCCGTTCTGCCTGTCGAAATGCCCGTACTGCGATTTCAACAGCCATGTGCGCCATGCAGCCATAGACGAGGCGCGGTTTGCACGCGCCTTTGCGCGCGAGATCGAAACCACGGCGGCGCGGACGCACGGCCGCGAGGTGTCGTCGATCTTTCTCGGCGGCGGCACCCCCTCGCTGATGCAGCCGCGCACGGTCGGCGCCATCCTGGATTCGATTGCAAGGCACTGGCGCGTCGGGCCTGACGTCGAAGTCACCCTGGAAGCCAATCCGACCAGCGTCGAAGCTACCCGCTTTCAAGGCTATCGCGCCGCCGGCGTGAACCGGGTGTCGCTCGGCGTCCAGGCGCTCGACGATGCATCGTTGAAAGCGCTGGGACGCCTGCATACCGCGCGCGAAGCGCTGGACGCGGTCGCAATCGCGCGCGCGGCCTTTCAGCGATACTCGTTCGACCTCATCTACGCCCGCCCCGGCCAGACCCCGCAGATGTGGGCGGATGAATTGAAGCTGGCGATCTCGGAAGCCGCGGAACATCTGTCGCTCTACCAGCTCACCATCGAAGAAGGCACGCCCTTCTTCGGCCTGCACGCGGCGGGCAAGCTGAAGACGCCGGATGAAGCGATCGCGCGCGCGCTGTATGACGTGACGCAGGAGGTGTGTTCGCAGCAGGGCCTGCCGTCCTACGAGATTTCCAATCATGCGCGCATTGGCGCCGAGTGCAGGCACAACCTCGTCTACTGGCGCGGCCAGGAATATGCCGGTGTCGGCCCCGGCGCGCATGGCCGCCTCGATATCGACGGATTAAGGCACGCCACCGCGACCGAAAAGCGTCCCGAGAGCTGGCTGATGCGCGTCGAGGCGACGGGCAGCGGCGCCGTTACCGACGATGTCTTGAACAGCGAAGAACGCGCCGATGAATTCTTGCTGATGGGCTTGCGGCTTGCCGAGGGCATCGATCCGCACCGCTACCAGGCGCTGTCGGGGCGGCCGCTCGACCCCGCCCGCATTGCGATCCTGCGCGACGAAGGCGCCATCACCGTCGACGCCGACGGACGGCTGCGCGTGACGCAAGCCGGATTTCCGGTGCTCGATGCCGTTGTAGCTGATCTCGCCGCGTAGCATGGGTGATTGCGCGCGAAGCGATCCAGCCTTGCGGGCGCAATAGCGCAGCGTATTGCGCCGCGCCGCCTGCGGAATGGCGGATTACGCTTTTGGCTGATCTGCCCTGCGGGCTTTTCTTAAGCGCCGAAACTTTTCGGCGAGCCGGCGACTGGCTGGCCGCCGCCCGATCCGACGCGCATGACGGCCAGCCCGCGTTCATTGGTGCCGTCGGTCCGAAACCGGAACAGGCCGTCGATGCCGGCAAAGCCCGATGGATTGGTCAGCACTTCCGGCGAAAAACGCTGGCCGCCCTGCGTTCGCGCCAGCGCGGCAACCAAGGCCACCGCATCGTAGGCCAGCGTCGCGGTACGCACCGGCTCGCCGCCGAATTTGGTTCGATAGCGGCCCGCGAAACTGCGGAAGCCGGCCGGATCCGGCGCGGCGTACAGACCGCCCTGCAGCGCAGGGCTCGCGAACACGCGCGGATTGTCCCAAAGCCCGGTGCCGAGAAGCTGGATGTTCTTCAAATTCGCGCCGGCCGCGGTCAATGCATCCGCGATTCCCACCACCGCGTCGCCGTCATCGGCGAGAAACAGCGCATCGGCCTGTCCGAGCGCCTGCGCCAGGGTCCGCGCCGCGCCGGCCCGATCGGCGCCGTATTTTTCGAACGCGGCGATGCGCCCGTTCCTGCGGCCCACCGCCTGCTTGAACGCAACCTCCACGACATTGCCGTAGGCATTTTCAGGCAGCAATGCCGCGTAGGACCGCTTTCCGGTGCTCGCGGAATATTCGATGATGCGGTTGACGTCGGATTCCGGGAGGAAGCTCAAGAGATAGACGCCGCGGCCGGCCACGCTCGAATCGGTCGAGAAGGCGATCATCGATACGCCGCGCGTGCGCGTCAGTTGTGCCGCCGCCGGAACCGACACCGCAAACAGCGGCCCGAGAATGATCTCCGCGCCCTCGTCGAGCGCCTGCTGGGTGCCCTGTTGCGCGCCTTGGGGGGTGCCGGCGTCATCCTTGATCAGCAACTGGACATTGGGGTTTTGAAATTCCGCCAGCGCCATTTCGGCGGCGTTCTTCATGGACTGCGCCGCCACGCCGGCATTGCCGGCCGCCGACAGCGGCAGAAGCAGTCCGACCTTGACCTGGCCGCTGCCCACCGCGAGCGGCTCCTGCGGCGGACCGGCCGGAGCGGGCTGGGAGCCGCCGACCGGATTTGAAAACGAGCTGAGAGTCTGCTGGACCCCCGAACACGCCCCCAGCAAAGGCGCGCCAAGAATCAGCCCGACCGCCGTCCGCCGGGTGGTTCCCGGACGCTCAGAATTGGGATTGCGCGGGCTTGCCATCGTGTCTTTCCATGGATCGACCCCCAGATCGATCCGAAACCAACCTGCAAACCATCTGGAAGGCAGATTCAGTCATATTGTCGGCGAATGGTTAACCAAAACAAAAGGTTTATGTTCATCGAAAGCCCCTGACGCAATGAAGCCGGCAGACCGCCCGCTGGTCGTGCGGGAGCAGGACGATTGTGGCGGATTACCCCGGTCCGCTCTAGACTGCATTATGCGCCCAAAACCTGCTTCCACAAACACGCCGGAGCATCCGAACGAGCCGGCAAGCCGCGCCTTCAGCGTGGCCGGACACCTCCTGACCGCCCCGAAAGCGGTTCCGGGCCTTCATCTGGTATCGACGCCGATCGGAAATCTCGGCGACATTACCCTGCGCGCGCTGGAGACGCTGGCCGGCGTCGATATCGTCGCCTGCGAAGACACGCGCATCACCCGCCGGCTCACCGAGCGTTACGGCATTGCCGCACTGCTCAAGCCCTATCATGAACATAATGCCGCATTGGCGCGCCCGAAAATCCTGGAGCGGCTGGCGCAGGGCGCATCGATCGCGCTGGTTTCCGACGCCGGCACCCCGCTGATTTCCGACCCCGGCTTCAAACTCGTGCGCGAGGTCTGCGCCGCGGGTCATGCCGTGATCGCGCTGCCGGGCCCTTCCTCGGTGCTGGCGGCGCTGGCGGTGGCGGCCCTGCCGACCGACCGGTTTTTCTTCGAGGGATTTCTGCCGCCGAAGGAAACCGCGCGCCGCGCCCGCATTGCCGAACTGGCGCGGATCGATGCGACGCTGGTAATGTTCGAATCCGGTAACCGCGTGCAGAATACGTTGCGCGATCTTGCAGATGCCATGGGCGAACGCGATGCCGCGATCTGCCGCGAATTGACCAAGCTGCATGAAGAGGTGCGGCGCGCTTCCCTATCGGAATTGGCGCGAACGGCCGACGCGCTGGAGACGCGCGGCGAATTCGTGCTGGTGATCGGCGCCCCGGCGCGGGCATCCGTCATGGCGCAGCACGATCTCGACGACCTGCTGCGCTCGGCGCTGCAACGCGACAGCGTCAAGGACGCGGTCGCTCATGCGGTCGAAGCGTCGGGCCGGCCGCGCCGCGAGATTTATGCCCGCGCCCTCGAACTGGCCAGGCAAAGCCACGCAGGGAACGGCGATGGCCAAGACTGACATCAGGACTGACGACAGCTCGCCTCCCGGGACGGCGACGGCAATCGCGGCGCCGGAACGTGTCGCCGCCTTTCGCACCGGCCTGTCGGCCGAAACCCGCGCCGCGGCCGTTCTGGTGGCCAAGGGCTATCGCATCCTGGCCAAGCGGTTTCGCAGTCCGTATGGAGAAATCGACATCGTGGCGCGGCGCCGCGATTTGCTGGCATTTGTCGAGGTCAAGGCCCGCGCCCGCCTCGATGACGCGGCCTATGCGGTGACGCCGCGGCAGCAGCGGCGCATCATCGACGCGGCCCAGGCCTGGCTGATGACGCACCCCGAACATGCGAATTTCGAGCTGCGCTTCGACGTCATGCTGATTGCGCCGCGTCGTCTGCCGCGCCATCTGTTGGCGGCGTTCGACGCCAGCCCCTGACCGATCGATCCAACCCGGACCCCCGCCTATGACATTGAACGTCGCCGTCCAGATGGACCCCATCGCGCGCATCAACATCCGCGGCGATTCGACTTTTGCGTTGCTGCTGGAGGCGCAAAAGCGCGGCCACAGGATTTCCTACTACACGCCGGACAAACTTTCGCTGCGGGGAAAGGACCTGGTCGCACCGGTTCAGCTTCTCAGCGTCAGGGACCAGCACGGCGATCATTTTACGCTGGGCGAATCGCGGCGCGAGCAGCTTGCAGCGTTCGACGTCATCCTGCTGCGGCAGGATCCGCCGTTCGATCTCGCCTACATCACCTCGACGCATCTGCTGGAACGCATCCATCCCAAGACCCTGGTGGTCAACAGCCCGGCCAGCGTCCGCAACGCGCCGGAAAAAATATTCGTGATGGATTTTCCGGACCTGATGCCGCCGACGCTGATCTCGCGCGATCGCGACGAGATCAATGCATTCCGCGGCCAGCATGGCGCGGTGGTGATGAAGCCGCTGCACGGTCATGGCGGTGCTGCGGTATTTCGCATCCTGCCGCAGGACATGAATTTCGGATCGCTCTACGACCTGTTCTCGGTCACGTTCCGCGAGCCATGGGTGATCCAGCGCTTCCTCGCGGAAGTCAGACAGGGCGACAAGCGCATCATCCTGGTCGATGGCGAGTTCGCCGGCGCCGTCAACCGCGTGCCCGCCGACGATGATCTGCGCTCCAACATGGTGCGCGGGGGTGCGGCGAATGCCACGGAGCTGACGGACCGCGAGCGGGAAATCTGCGCGCGGCTCGGTCCCGCGTTGCGCGAGCGCGGGCTGCTGTTGGTCGGCATCGACGTGATCGACGGCAACCTCACCGAAATCAACGTCACCTCGCCGACCGGAATCCGCGCCATCGCCGGGCTGGGCGGGCCGGACGTGGCGGCGAAGGTGTGGGATGCGATCGAGAAGAAGCGGGGATAAGGTTCGGCATGCAGGCCGGTTCCGAATGGTCGTCGGCATCCGTCCGATGCCGCAAATAACCTGCATCTGCAACAGCTATGCGCCCGCCGCTTGTGGGCCGTTGCTACCTGGTCTTCGTTTTGCGTGAAGCGGCAGCGCCAAGCGCCTTAATTTTCGCCGACAACTCTTTTTCCCGCTTTTCGGCTGTCTTGAGTGCGTCCTCGTCGAAGAGCGGAACCAGGATGTGTTTACGCGCTTCCTTGTAGCTGGTGATCGCCGCCGTGCGATAGCGAGGATCTTTGGTCAGCTTCCAGGTTTGCGCCGAGACGTCGCCCATCAGGGTATTGATACCCACCAGCCTGTCATCTCGCTCATCATCGTCAGGCAATGCCGTCTTGAGTTCTTGCAAATTCGCCGATGACCGGGACAGGCGTGCCGCGTCCGGAAGGAGTGCGGACCACTCCGTCAGGGCCTGTGCCTGTTTGAATCGCGCATCATACCACCCATGAACCGGTTCATCCCTCCGCCATACCTTCAACGCCTCATCAAAGTGTCGAACTGCTTCCCCGAAGTGATCGCCATTTCTCGTCATGCGCCCGAGCGCCAGAAACGTCATGCCCCAGTTTTGATGCGTGAGCGCCCAGGACAGAGGTTCAGCCTCCCTGGAAATCAGTTTGAGGGCCTCTTCATAATATCTTCCCGCAGCCGCGAGATGACCCGGATCGGCCGATAATATCCCGAGTTGATAGGTGATGTTGCCCAGATTGTATCTATACAGGCTCTTGTGCCGGTCATTTTCGTCCGGACTGATTTCGATGACCTGTTCAGCGCGTTGTTTGGCCTCCCTGAGCATATCGAGATTGCCTTGCTCGCTGCCCGAACTCGCCAGGGCGCTTGCGAGATTGGCCAGTACAATGCGCTTGTTTTCACCATCCAGGGCGGCGCCCTGATCCAGGAGTTCCCGATAGATCGCTATGGCATCATCCGGGTTCTGTAACAGAAGCAGGGTCGCCAATCCTGATTTTGCTCCAATCCAGTCCTGGCTGCCGACCTTTTCCTCGGCGATGCTTCTCTCGAACGCGGCCTTTGCCTTGGCGAAATTTTCCGGGGAGCGATTGAGGTTCCAGCTCGCGGTCAGAACGATTGCCAACTGATGGTTGACGGCCCGTTTGAGTACGGGATAGCGGTCGATTGCCGAACTCGAGCTGGCTTTTTCCAAAGCGCGCTGCGCGTCTCTGAAATAGTCTCGGCGCGTGTGCTCATCACCGCCATTTACCAGCTCGCGTACCTGGGAAAGGGTATAGTTGATGCTGAGTTCGGGGTCCCCCTCCGCCAGCAGTGACGCTGCCTGATACAGCGCTGCGGCTTCTACGGTCTGGAATTGCAGACTGGCGGTCAGGGCTTGGAGGGCGGTCAATTCGGCCGCTTCGCGTCGAGCATCCATGCCTTTCTCGATCTCCGACTGGATCTTAGCGCGCGCCTCGGCGAATTTTCCCGCATCGATGAGGGCGGTCGCGCTTTCACGCAAGGCCCGAAGCTTTGGATATCTGTCGGATACTTCTTCCAATTGCTTCTGGAGTTGGAGGTGCTTGCGCGCGAACTCGACCAGCTTCTCGCCAATTCCTTCCGAAGGGACATTCTTTTCACCGATCAGGTTCAAAGCCGCCGTAATTTGCGCTTCATTGAGCGAGAGCTTTTCCCGCAGCAGTCCAATGAGCTGCTCTTGTTCCGCGGTCCGTTTGTCGCTTGCGATACCGGCTATTTGCTTCAGTTCGGCCAGTTGCGCCGGCGTCAGCCCGGTCGATATCGGACTGTTTGTGACATTTCCCTGAATGACAACGGCGTTTTCGCCGGCGCGGATGTCCTGGGCGCTTACCCGGCCCAAGAGCGCCAGTTCGAGCGCCAGTTCGAGCGCCAGCGCCGCGGCCATGGCGCAGATGTAACCGCGGGACCTCACTTCGGGGATGTCACATTAGTCGTTACCGGCGAATTTGTGACTGAGCCGTTGATGCCGACTCCACCTGCCCCGACGTTGATGCTTTCACGTGACAGGTCTTTGGCGGGACTGTGTGTCGAGGTGTACCAGGCAAACAGGCCCCCGATGATGACGGCTATGCCGCCGCCAGCCCAAGACAGGATCTTGCGATTTTTTTCTGATCCGATGAACTTCCAGATGACGCTTGCCTGGCCCATGACAATGACCTCGGTTGAGCAACGACCCTCATTTTAGTTCACATGGCCGAATTGTCCACGCGACCCGCTAACAAAGCCCGTCCCGCTCTTTTCGTCGTCATGCTGAGCGAATGCCTAGAACGGCTCCCCTTTGATGAATGTGCCAGTTCGATTCTTTGCGGCCGTAAGCACAACTCAGGCTATGCGCGGTAACATGCGGGTTCAGCCTGCGGTTGTTCCCTGAATGTTCTTGTTCGCCTGGACGCTTTACGCTACCCTCCGTTGTGACTGAGGGGCATTCATGGTTCAGCGGGTTTCCACCGTCGCATTCGAAGGCATCGAGGCCCGCGCCGTCGACGTACAGGTGCAGGTCGCACCCGGCCTGCCGGCATTCGCCATTGTCGGGCTGCCGGACAAGGCGGTGTCGGAGGCGCGCGAGCGGGTGCGTTCGGCGCTGATCGCCTCCGGATTGGCGCTGCCGGCGCGACGGATCACGGTCAACCTCGCGCCCGCCGACCTGCCGAAGGAAGGCAGCCACTACGACCTGCCGATCGCGCTCGGCCTGATGGCGGCGATCGGCGCCATTCCGGCCGACGCGCTGGCGGGTTTTACCGTGCTTGGCGAACTTGGGCTGGATGGATCGATCGCGGCGGTGGCCGGCGTGCTGCCGGCAGCGATCGGCGCCAATTCGCGCGACGAAGGCCTGATCTGCCCTTCCGCCTGCGGCGCCGAGGCGGCGTGGGCCAGCCCCGACATCGAGATCGTGGCCGCCCATTCGCTGATCCAGATCGCCAATCATTTCAAGGGCACCCAGGTGCTGTCGCGGCCGCAGCCGAAGGTTCGCGAGCGCGAGGAAGCCGGGCTCGACCTGCGCGACATCAAGGGCCAGGAAAGCGCCAAGCGCGCGCTTGAGATCGCGGCGGCAGGCGGCCACCATCTGCTGATGATCGGCTCGCCCGGCGCCGGCAAATCGATGCTGGCGGCACGGCTGCCCTCGATCCTGCCGCCGCTGTCGCCGGCCGAGCTGCTCGAAGTGTCGATGATCGCCTCCGTCGCGGGCGAGATCGAGGGTGGCGCGCTTACCGCAAGGCGGCCGTTCCGCAGCCCGCATCATTCGGCCAGCATGGCGGCGCTCACCGGCGGCGGCATGCGCGCAAGACCCGGGGAAATCTCGCTGGCGCATCAGGGCGTGCTGTTCCTCGACGAATTGCCGGAATTCGATCCGCGGGTGCTGGATTCGCTGCGCCAGCCGATGGAGAACGGCGAGGTGGCGGTATCCCGCGTCAACCATCGCGTCACCTATCCGGCGCGCTTCATGCTGGTCGCGGCGATGAACCCGTGCCGCTGCGGCCACGCCTATGAGCCCGGCTATCCCTGCAAGCGCGGCCGCATCGACCGCTGCACCGCCGACTATCAGGCGCGTATTTCAGGGCCACTGATGGATCGCATCGACCTGCGCATCGAGGTGCCGGCGGTGACCGCCGCCGACCTGATCCTGCCGCCCCCCGCGGAAGGATCGGCAGAGGTCGCCGCGCGCGTGGCCGCGGCGCGCGGCATTCAACGGGCGCGCTACACCGCTGCCGGCCTGCCCAATGTGCGCACCAATGCGGAAGCGCCGGCGGCGGTGCTGGAAACCGTGGCGCAGCCGGACGCGAGCGGCCTCAAGCTGCTGCGCGATGCCGCCGAAACCATGCGGCTGTCCGCCCGCGGCTATCACCGCGTCCTGCGCGTCGCCCGCACCCTGGCCGATCTCGATGGCACGGACAGAATCGGCCGGCTGCATCTGGCCGAAGCGCTGTCCTATCGCGCGCTGGCCGACGATGTCAGGCGCGCGGCGTGAAACAGCCATTTTTTGCACCTGACCTGCGCGCGTCAACGCGGCGGTAACTAGTTTTCTTTACGCTCTGCCAACCATAAGCCCTGCGTCTATGGGTCAAGTTGAGCGAGTGTGTATCATGTTGCGTTTCGGAATCCTGGCTTCCGCCGTTCCGCTCATCCTTGCCGGGCTGTTCGCGCACGGTGAATTGCTGCCCGGCCCACGGCCCTGCATCGAGGCCGGCGGGTCCGCGCTGCAGATTGCGGAGGCGCCCTGGCATGCCGATCTGCAGGTCGCATTCACCGAAGTTCCGACTACGGCAACGGTGCGGGTGCAGATCGTCGACAGCGCCGAAACCGCCGACTTCGTGATGGTTGACGACGCCGGCAGCGCAGAGGCGCACACTTGCGGCGGCGCTCCCCGATTTGTCGCGATCTCGGCCTATCCCTCCGCATCCGCACCGGTCATCTATCTGTCGACCGATGGCGGGGCCGATTATCGGATTTTTGTAAGGTCGAAAACGTTTTCGCTGCGGGAGGCCGCCGCCCTCGTCGTCGGCGCCAATGGCGGGCGGGCCCGAATGGCCGCGGCGCTCTGACCGCCATTAACGTTCCGTCAACCCTGTTCGCAGCGGACGGCGCGATGCCGCGCCGCCTCAAGCACTTGGCAACGTCGCCGCCGCATCCTTCGCGCCGGCATGCGCCAAAGGTTTCGGACGGTCTGAATGCCGTCCGCGCAAAACTGCCGCGGCGGCAAGACATTTTCGGGGTGGTCGGTGATGGGGCGGGTTTTCCGGATCAGAGCGCGGCTACGCCGTTTCGCGCGCCGTCATCCCTGGGCAAGCCTTGCGATACGCTCGTTCATGATCTTCTCCGCCGCCTTTGGCGGCGCCTACGGGTTCATCGCCGGAAGCCGGTCGGAGGGCTCCGGTTACGATCCTCATGCCTTTGCAATCGGCGCCAGTTTTCTGTTCGCCGTGGCATGCGTGGCGCTGGCGACGCTGAGCGTGCGGCTGCGCTGGATCCGCAAGCGGCTTCGCAAGCTCGCTTTGCACAACGAAGCGCTGGCCGATCGCAACTGGGAGCTGAAGGAAGCCGAGGAGCGCGCGCGCAGCCTGTTCGAAGCCCAGGGCGACCTGATTGTTCTGCGCGATGCCGACGGCCGTATCACCTTCGTCAACGACGCCTATTGCGCGCTGGCGCGGCAACCGCGCGCGCTTTTGATCGGAAGCGGTTTCACGCTTGAGGTGATCGAGCAAGGCGCCGCCGCGCTCGAGCCGAACGGCACGCGAATTCACGATCAGAGAATCGCAACCGTGACGGGACCGCGATGGATCGCGTGGCGCGAGGGCCTGATCCGGTCCGATGCGCACCAGCCCCCCGAGTTGCAGTCGGTCGGGCGCGACGTCACCGGCCGCACCGAGACCGAACGCGCCCTCGGAGAGGCCCGCGACCAGGCCGACGCCGCCAACCGCGCTAAGTCGCGATTCCTTGCGATGGCATCCCATGAAATTCGAACCCCCCTCAACGGCATCATCGGCATGAGCGGGCTCTTGCTCGACACGCCGTTGACGCCTGAACAGACGACTTACGTCAGGGCCGTCAAAACCTCGGGGGACGCGCTGTTGTCGCTGATTGACGAATTGCTGGATTATTCCAAGATCGAAGCCGGCAAGATCGATCTCGAACACCGGCCGTTTGCGCTCGCCGCCCTGATCGAGGATATCACCGAGCTGCTGGCGCCCCGGGCCGAGGCGAAAGCGATCGAAATCGCCGCCTATGTCGACGAGCGATTGCCGTTGGAGGTGGTCGGCGACGCCGCAAGGCTGCGGCAGGTGCTGCTCAATCTCGCAGGCAACGCCATCAAGTTCACCTTGAGCGGAGGCGTCGCGCTGATTGTCGAGCCCGGAACAAGCCCGGGCGAAATCAGCTTCCTGGTACGGGACACCGGCATCGGAATCGCGCCGGAGGCGCAGCCCAGGATCTTCCGCGAATTCGAACAGGCGGATGAGCGCACCGCACGCAATTACGGCGGCACCGGCCTGGGCCTCAGCATCAGCGAACGCATCGTCAGGCGAATGGGCGGTCGGATCACGCTGGAGAGCAAGCCGGACGTCGGTTCGACCTTCGAGGTTTCCGTTCCGCTCGCGGCCGCCGGCCATGCCGGCGGGCGCAACAGTTTCCCGGCCCCGAATCTTACCGGTCAATCGATCATGCTGGTCGCGCCTCAAGCCATCGAGGCATCGCTGGTTGCCCGCAGGCTGGAGCGCTGGGGCGGCCAGATCTGCATCGTGTCCGACGCCGCCGTGGCGCGGGCCTTGCTGCCGGAGCGGGCGTGGCATGCCATCCTGGTCGACCGCGCCTTGGGCGCGGCCGCGGTCGAAATGCTGGGCGAGACGGCGCGCCGCCATGCAACGCAGCGGATCGTCATGTTCACGGCGGCCACCCGGCATGAGCTGCAGCTTTCGGCGTCGAACGCCTTCACCGGTTACCTGGTCAAGCCGTTGCGTGCGACGTCGCTGGCAACGCGTCTAACGCAGCCGCCGGAAATACTCGCCCCGGATCTCGGCGCGCCGTTCGATCAGGAGCCGCTCGGCGAGATCGGAACTCCGCCATCGCCGCCGGCGCAGCGCCTCTCCATCCTGGTGGCGGAAGACAACGAGATCAACGCCCTGCTCATGCGCTCGCTGCTGAGCCGGCTCGGTCATCGCTGCGTCATCACGACCAACGGCGAAGAAGCGCTGGAATCGTGGTTGTCAGCCGAATCCGCGGGCGCGCCTTACGATCTGGTGCTGATGGATATCCAGATGCCGAAACTTGACGGTATCGAAACCACCAAGCAAATCCGCCGCCGCGAGGCGGGACGGCGCGCACGGCGAACGCCGATTCTTGCGCTCACCGCCAACACGCTGGTGGAGGATCGTTATGCCTGCTTCGAGGCCGGCATGGACGGCTTCCTGGTCAAGCCGCTGGATCGCGAGAAATTGGCGGATGCGCTCGCCGGCCTGGTGGCGTCACGGCATATCGCCGCTTGACGCCCTCGCCGCCTCGACCGCCGAGAAAATCCGCCGGCGCCGCGCTGGCTGTCAGGCATTGCGCCGTTACAGCCGCCGCAGCGCCACCGTTTCCACCACGTGATCGGCGCCCTTCTTCAGGATCAGCGTGGCGCGCGGCCGGGTCGGCAGGATGTTGTCCTCGAGATTGGCGCGGTTGGTGCGCTCCCAGATCGCCAGCGCGGTCGCGGTAGCCTCCTCATCCGACAACAGCGCGTAGCGGTGAAAATAAGACCGCGGATCCAGAAAGGCGGTGTCGCGCAGCGCCAGGAAGCGTTTGACGTACCACTTGCGCAGCACCGGCTCTTCGGCGTCGATATAGACGGAAAAATCAAAAAAATCCGAGACCACGGGGACGGCCTTGCCGTCGCGTGGCAGCCGGCCGGTCTGCAGAACGTTGATCCCCTCGACGATCAGGATGTCCGGCCGGTCGACCTCGATCCATTCGTTGGGGATGATGTCATAGGTCAAATGGGAATAGACCGGCGCCCGCACCGGACGGCGGCCGGCCTTGATGTCGCTCAAGAACGCCAGCAGCGTCGGCAGATCGTAGCTTTCGGGAAAGCCCTTTTTCTGCATCAGGCCCTGCCGCTCGAGCGCCGCGTTGGGGAACAGAAAGCCGTCGGTGGTCACCAGATCGACCTTGGGCCGCGGCGACCAGCGCGCCAGCAATGCCTGCAGCACGCGCGCGGTGGTCGATTTGCCCACCGCCACCGACCCCGCCACGCCGATGATGTAGGGCATCTTGCGGTCCTCGATGCCGAGAAAGCGCCGCTGCGCGAAATAAAGCCGGTGCGTGGCCGCGACATAGATCGACAGCAGGCGGGACAGCGGCAGGTAGATGTCTTCGACTTCCTTGAGGTCGAGCCGGTCGTACATTGATCGCAGCGCCGCGATCTCGCCGGCGTCCAGCGTCATCGGCGTATCGTCGCGCAGCTTGGCCCAGTGGTCGCGCGAGAACACCCGGTAGGGATTGTACTGCTGCTCCGCCGCCCGCATATCCATGATGACGCCTTTACGCTCTGGTTCAATCGCGCTTGCGCGCCGCCTTTTCGTCCAGTCCCGATATCGCCGTACGTTGCGCCAGGGCGGCTTCGACATCCGCAAGCGTCACGCCGCGGGACTTCAACAGCACCAGCAGATGAAACAGAAGATCGGCGCTTTCGGCGATCAGATGATCGCGATCGTTCTCGACCGCGGCGATGACGGTTTCCACCGCTTCCTCGCCGAGCTTCTTGGCGCAATGCTCCGGCCCCTTGTCCAGCAGCCTGCGGGTGTAGGACGCATCGCCTCCCGAGGCCGCGCGGGCGTCGATGGTGGCGGCAAGGTCATGGACGGTGAAACGCGACATATCGCTTTAACTCGACAGGCGCGGCCATTGACGGACGCACCCGGAGTTTAGCACTTCCGTCACAAGGAGTCGTCAGGGATCGAGCCGCATCGGCAGGCCGGCGCGGACCATATGGTCCTTGGCTTGCCGAATGGTAAATTCGCCGAAGTGGAAGATCGAGGATGCGAGCACGGCGGTGGCATGACCGTCGCGAATACCCGCGACCATGTGGTCGAGATTGCCTACCCCGCCGGACGCAATCACCGGTACTGCGATGCTGTCCGCAACTGCCTGGGTCAGCGGAATGTCGAAACCCTGGCGGGTGCCGTCCCGATCCATGGAGGTGAGCAGGATCTCGCCGGCGCCGAGCGAAACGACTTCCTGGGCATATTCAATGGCGTCGATCCCGGTCGAATTGCGGCCGCCATGGGTGAAGATTTCCCAGCGCTCGCCTCCCCCGCCGCGCTTGACGCGCTTGGCGTCGATTGCGACCACGATGCACTGTCCGCCGAATTTCTCGGCGCCTTGCTTGACGAATTCGCGGCGGCTGACCGCGGCACTATTGATCGAAACCTTGTCGGCGCCGGATCGCAGCAGCGTGCGGATATCGTCGACGGTGCGGACCCCGCCGCCCACCGTCAGCGGCATGAAACACACTTCCGCGGTGCGCCGCACGACGTCCAGCATGGTGCCGCGATTTTCGTGGGATGCGGTGATGTCGAGAAAACAAAGTTCATCGGCGCCTGCGGCATCGTAGGCGATCGCCGCTTCCACCGGATCGCCGGCATCGCGCAGATCGGCGAATTGGACGCCCTTGACGACACGGCCGTCCTTCACGTCGAGGCATGGAATGACGCGAACCTTGAACATCAGGACCCCCTAGGCCGCAGCGCGCGCATTGCGAATCAGCGCCAACGCGGCCGCCGGATCGAGCCGTCCGTCATAAAGCGCGCGGCCGGCGATGGCGCCAGCCAATTTTTGCGCGCGCGGCGCCAGCAGCGCCTTCACATCCTCGATCGAGGCAAAGCCTCCCGACGCAATCACCGGAATCGAGATGGTTTCGGCAAGCTCGATGGTGGCCTCAAGGTTGAGGCCTTTCAGCAGCCCGTCGCGGGCAATGTCGGTGAAGATGATCGCGGCGACGCCGGCATCCTCGAAGCGCTGCGCGATCTCCGGAGCCGTAACCTGCGAGGTTTCCGCCCAGCCCTCGACCGCGACCTTGCCCGCGCGCGCGTCGAGACCGACGGCGACCCGGCCCGGAAATGCCCTTGCCGCATCTTTCACCAGCGCAGGATCGCGCACCGCCGCGGTACCGATAATCACGCGCGCGATGCCCTTGGCGAGCCAGGCCTCGATCGTTTTCAGATCGCGGATGCCGCCGCCGAGCTGGACCGGCATGGCGACGGCCGCGAGCATATCCTCCACCGCCTGCGCGTTCATCGGCCTGCCGGCGAAGGCGCCGTCGAGATCGACCACGTGCAGATACTCGAATCCCTGGGCCGCGAAAGCGCGCGCCTGCGCGGCGGGATCGAGATTGAATACCGTGGCACGCGCCATGTCGCCCTGCTCCAGGCGGACGCATTGACCGTTCTTCAGGTCGATGGCGGGAAACAGGATCATACGAGCAAGCCTGCTCCGGCTCTGCCTGCATCAAAGACAGGCGATCCGAATGACGGTCCAACCCGCGCAGCGCCGTCCCCGCGCAGGCGGGGACCCATACGCCGAGGATTCCCAATTGGAAGATGGCGCCAAAGCCCCGGCGCAACACAATCGACGGTGGTGATGGATTCCCGCCTTCGCCGGGCCGACGAGCGAGCCCGCATCACGGCTTCCACTTCAGGAAATTCGAAATCAAGGCCAGCCCGAACCGCTGGCTCTTCTCCGGGTGAAACTGGGTGCCGATCGCAGTGTCTTTTCCCACGATGGCCGTCACCGGCCCGCCATAGTCGGCGCGTGCCAGCACGTCAGCTTCGTTGCTCGCGTTCAGGTGGTAGGAATGCACGAAATAGGCGTGGCGGCCCTTCGGCCCCAGCGGCAGGCGCTCCAGCACCGGATGCTCGCGGATGATGTCGAGCGTATTCCAGCCCATATGGGGAATTTTCAGGTTCTCCTCGCGCGGCGCAATTTTTTCCACGTCGCCGGCGATCCAGTTGAGCCCGTCGGTGATGACGTGCTCCTTGCCGCGGGTCGCCATCAACTGCATGCCGACGCAGATGCCGAAGAACGGCCGCGCCTTGTCGCGCACGGCTTCGGTCATCGCCTCGACCATGCCGTCCAGCGCATCCAGGCCCTTGCGGCAATCGGCGAACGCGCCGACACCAGGCAGCACCACGCGATCGGCGCGAAACACCACTTCCGGGTCACGCGTGACGACGATCGGTTGCGGATTTTCCATGCTCCGCGCCGCCCGCTCGAAGGCCTTCGCGGCGGAGTGCAGATTGCCGGAACCGTAATCGATGATGGCTACGCTCAATGCGACCCTCCCGGCTGCGGAAACAGGCCGATGATATCGCGATGCGGCGGCGGCCGGGAAAACGTCTGGCCCGGGATATCCCTCGTCGGCGGCGGCGCGCCGCGATCGATGCCCGATTGATCGTCGCTCAAACCCTGGCGGTCGGGTGCCCAGCGATCGAAGAAACGCCGTTCCGCGGTTTCCTCGTCGTCGGCAACGACGACATCGAGCTGGCGCCATTTGTGCCGCGATACCGTCCACCGCCACAGGCTGGCGGCCTCGAACCCCATCAACAGCGCGAACAGCAGCATCGCGGCAAAGCGCGTGCCGCCGCCGACATGAAGCTGCGCGAGCGCAACCGCCAAGCCCACCCAAACCGCGATGTAGCCGATCAGCGCCAGCCACAGCCGGTGCCACGCCAGCCACAGCGGCCCAAAAACGAATGCCCAGAAATGGAAGCCATCGCGAATGAACGCGAAGCGGTCGGTCACGCTGCGCGGCTCCGTGCCGTCGGCCACGGGAGCATGAACTGTATAAACCGGCATGGTACTTCTCCGTATCTTACCGTCAATGCGAGCCAACCGGTCCCGAAGCAATCCAGAGAACCGGGCGCCGACTGGATGGCTTCGTCGCAAGCGCTCCTCGCAACGACGACCGTCATCAGCCGCCAAGCTGCCCCTTTGTGGATGGCACTTCACCGGCCGCGCGCGGATCGATCGCGACGGCCGCGCGCAACGCCCGCGCCAGACCCTTGAAGCAGGATTCGGCGATATGGTGGCTGTTCTCGCCATATAAGGTCTCGACGTGCAAAGTCACGCCCGCATTGATGGTGAAGGCGTTGAACCATTCGCGTACCAGTTCGGTGTCGAACTGGCCCACCTTGTCGCGCGGAAACTCGACCTTGAACACCAGGACCGGCCGCCCCGAAATATCGATCACGACCCTCGACAGCGTCTCGTCCATCGGCATGTGGACGCCGGCATAGCGGGTGATCCCGGCCATGGTGCCCAGTGCCTGCTTCACCGCCTGGCCCAGTGCGATGCCGACGTCCTCGGTGGTGTGGTGGTGATCGACGTGCAGGTCGCCATCCGCCTTCACGGTGATGTCGATGCGCGAGTGGCGGGCGAGCAGATCGAGCATATGGTCGAAAAAGCCGATGCCGGTGGCGACCTTGGACACGCCGGTGCCGTCGAGGTTCACGGTCACCTCGATGTCGGTTTCCTTGGTTTTGCGCTTGATCGTCGCTATGCGCATGAAGGGGCTCTCCGCGTCGCCGAAAACGCGCCCTTTTAACAGGCCGATACCGCCTTCGCTACTGCGGGAAGAGGCATTCGGAGCCCGACTTCGGCCTATGGTGACTGGAATCCGGCCTGATCGGCGGCAATTGCAACCCCGCGCGGCAATCCCTAAATCTGGAACCAACCTGAGGTGTCCATGCAAGCATCACCATCGCAGTCGCCGGTCTGGCACGGCACCACCATTTTGACGGTCCGCAAGGGCAGCAAGGTGGTGATCGGCGGCGACGGACAGGTCTCGATCGGTCAGACAGTCGTCAAATCCAACGCCAAAAAGGTCCGCAAACTCGGCAAGGGCGATGTCATCGGCGGATTCGCGGGGGCCACGGCCGACGCATTTACGCTGTTCGAACGGCTGGAAAGCAAACTCGAGCAATATCCCGGGCAATTGACCCGCGCCGCGGTCGAGCTTGCCAAGGACTGGCGCACCGACCGCTATCTGCGCCGGCTGGAGGCGATGATGATTGTCGCCGACAAGGATGTGTCGCTGGTGCTGACCGGCACCGGCGACGTGCTGGAGCCGGAAGCCGGCGTGATGGCCATCGGCTCCGGCGGCAATTATGCGCTGGCCGCGGCCCGGGCGCTGGTCGATTCCGACAAGGACGCCGAAGCCATCGTGCGCCGCGCGCTCGATATTGCGGCCGATATCTGTGTCTACACCAATCGCAATGTGACCATCGAGACGCTGGGCGCGTGACGCATGGCGTCCGACCTTTATCAATTCCATCCCATGGCGGCAGCCGATCTGCCGCTGATTCGCCGCTGGCTGGAGACGCCGCATGTTTCGCAATGGTGGCACGATCCGGCCGAACAATTCGAGCTTGTCAGCGGCGACCTCGATCATCCCGACATGGCGCAATACGTCGTGGCCTGGAATGGCCGGCCATTCGCCTATTTGCAGTGCTATAATTTGAGCGACTGGAATACCGGTTTTGGTGAACAGCCTTCAGGCACGCGCGGTCTCGACCAGTTCATCGGCGAGGCGGATATGCTGGGACGCGGCCACGGTTCCGCATTGGTGCGCGCTTTTACCGAGCGGCTGCTGGCGAAGGGCACCCCGCGGGTGGTGATCGATCCTGATCCGGCCAATACGCGCGCGATACGGGCCTATGAAAGAGCCGGATTCACCAGAGACCGCATCGTCGATACGCCGGACGGCCCCGCACTTCTGATGGTCCGCCAACCATGACCGCCAATGACACCGTCCGGACCGCGCCCACCAGCCCTTCGGTCCGGCAGGGATTGCCGGTCGCGGCCGGCCTGATCGCGCTGCAGGCCTGCATTCTATACGCCATGGGCCGCCTGCCAATCTGCGCCTGCGGTTATGTCAAGCTTTGGCATGGCGTGGTGCTCAGCTCCGAGAATTCCCAGCACATCGCCGACTGGTACACATTCTCGCATGTCATCCATGGCTTCCTGTTCTACGGATTGACCCGGCTCATGCTGCCGCGGCTGCCGTGGATCGGCCGCCTGATTGTCGCGATGCTGATCGAAGGCGGCTGGGAGATCGTCGAAAATTCGAACTGGATCATCGAGCGTTATCGCGCCGGCACGATGTCGCTGGATTACTACGGCGACAGCATCGTCAATTCCGTTTCCGACACGCTGTCCATGATCGCAGGCTTTCTGCTCGCAAGGACGTTGCCGGTTGCGTTGACTGTCGCGCTCGCGGTCTTGTTCGAAGTTCTGGTCGGGCTGCACATCCGCGACAATTTGACCCTGAATATCATCATGCTGATCCATCCGTTCGACGCCATCCGGCATTGGCAAGCGGGTCCGCCGATCATTTAAGCCGCTTGCCTCGTTGACAATCCAACATAGTTAAGGTCCATGACTGACTTCTCTCCCCGCGAAATCGTTTCCGAACTCGACCGTTTCATCGTCGGCCAGGCCGACGCCAAGCGCGCGGTCTCCATCGCGCTGCGCAACCGCTGGCGCAGGCTGCAGCTCGCCGGCTCCTTGCGCGAGGAGGTGCTGCCGAAAAACATCCTGATGATCGGACCGACCGGCGTCGGCAAGACCGAGATCGCGCGGCGGCTTGCGAAACTTGCGGGCGCGCCTTTCATCAAGGTCGAGGCTACGAAATTCACCGAAGTCGGTTATGTCGGCCGCGACGTGGAACAGATCATCCGCGATCTGGTGGAAGTCGCGATCGCGCAGACCCGCGAGCGCAAGCGCAAGGACGTGCAGGCTCGGGCCCAGCTCGCCGCCGAAGAACGCGCCCTCGATGCCCTGGTCGGCGCCAGCTCCAGCGCCGCCACCCGTGATTCGTTTCGCAAGAAGCTGCGCGCCGGGGAGCTCAACGACAAGGAAATCGAGATCGAAACCCAATCCTCCGGCGGCATGCCGATGTTTGAAATTCCGGGCATGCCCGGCGCGCAGATGGGCGCGATCTCGATCGGCGACATTTTCGGAAAAATGGGCGGACGCACCAAGACGCGCCGGCTGACCGTTGCGGATTCGCACGAGCTTCTTGTCAACGAGGAGTCCGACAAGCTGCTCGACAGCGACCAGCTCACGCAGGAATCGATCCATGCCGTCGAGAACAGCGGCATTGTATTCCTCGACGAGATCGACAAGATCTGCGTGCGCGACGGCCGCAGCGGCGGCGACGTCTCGCGCGAGGGCGTGCAGCGCGACCTGCTGCCGTTGATCGAGGGCACGACGGTCTCGACCAAGCATGGCGCGGTGAAGACCGATCACATCCTGTTCATCGCGTCGGGCGCGTTTCATATCGCAAAACCGTCCGACCTGCTGCCGGAACTGCAGGGCCGGCTGCCGATCAGGGTCGAACTCAATGCCCTCACGCGCGACGACATGCGACGGATCCTGACCGAGCCGGAGGCGTCGCTGATCAAGCAATATGTTGCGTTGATGCAGACCGAGGGCGTGACGCTCGATGTTACCGACGGCGCCATCGACGCGCTGGCGGATGTGGCCGTCGCCGTCAACTCCACCGTGGAGAATATCGGGGCCCGGCGGCTTCAGACCGTCATGGAGCGCGTGCTCGACGAGATTTCATTCGCCGCGCCGGATCGTAACGGCGAGACCATCCGGATCGACGCCGATTATGTGCAGAAACATGTCGGCGACCTGGCGAAGAACGCGGATCTGAGCCGGTTTATCTTGTAGTCGCGGCGCAGACCATCTCCGCCGTCATGTGCGGGCCCGACCCCGCGCATCCATTACGCTTCGAAACGGATCTTTCGGAGCGGATGGATTGCCGGGTCGAGCCCGGCAATGACGGTTGATCTACCTTGCCCGCCGCACCCGCACGTAAAGCGCACCCTCGCCGCCGTGGCCGGTATGCGCTTGTTCGAAGCCTACCACGAGCGCGCGGAATTCCGGCAGGCTCAGCCATTCCGGCACCTGGCGGCGCAGTACGCCGCGCTCGGACTCCGCGCCGACGGTGCGCCCCTTGCCGGTGATGACAAGAACGAATGTCATGCCGTCGCTGTTGGCGCGTTGCAGGAACGATAACAACGCCCGATGCGCCCGGGTCTGCGTCATGCCGTGCAGATCGAGCCGCGCGTCGATTTCTTTCCTGCCGCGCGACAGTTGCGACCGCTCGCGGCGGCCGAGCGGCGCCAGCGGCGGCGGCTTGTCCGGCTTCGGCGTTTTCGGCGAGCGCGGATTCGGCGGTGCTTTCGGCAAGCCGGCGGCTTTTTTTTCGGCGGCCGGCGGCTCTTCACCAGGTGCGGTCGGCGCCTTCGGGATGCGCGGCTTCCGTCGCAGCGGCTTGACCTGTTTCGCGATGCTGTCCCACAGCGCGCGTTCTTCCTCGCTCAACGCACGCTTGCGGCGCGGCGCAACGACCGGTTCCAGCAGTGGCGAGGGACGCTTCATCGCGCGTTACGATGGCGGCGGTGGGTGCGATGACGCCACGCATGACGGCGTGGAACGAGCGCAGGGCGCGCCTCCGGAAGCGGCACGGGCTGGGCAACGGCCGCCTGAGCAACCGCGGCCGGCGCGGCGGGCTTTGCGCCGTCGGTTTGTTTCTGCTGCTGATTCGCCAGCGGGTCGGTCTGCGGAAACAATTTTGCGATTTTCGCGGCCGGCCTTGCGTCCGGAAGCGGCATTGCACGGCCCCTGACCACCGGGTCAAGGCTGTTGGGGACGAGGATCACAAAGCGCGCATTATGCCGCAACCGGCCCGACACTTTCCCGGCATCCGCGCCGGCGCCAAAGTAAATATCGGCGCGCGCCGGCCCGACGATGGCCGAACCGGTATCCTGCGCCACCATCAAGCGCCGGAACTGGGTCCTGGACTGCTCGGATTCGATCGGCAGTTCGCCCTCGATAAAGAACGGCGTACCGTAGACGTGCAGCGATTTGTCGACGGCGATCGACCGTCCCGGCGTCAGCGGCACGCCCTGCGCGCCGACGGCTTCGTCGTTGTCGGACAACTGCACTTCGCGGAAGAACACATAGGATCTGTTTTGCCGGCGAAGCTCATTGGCGCCGTCGGGATTCTGATCCATCCATTCCCGAATCCGGTGCATCGACATCTGCTCTCTCGGAATGATGTTGCGCTCGATGAGGATGCGCCCGACCGGGGTATAGCGATAACCGTTATGCGCGTCGTAATTGATGCGCAGGGTCGAGCCGTCCTCGAGACGAACCCGCGCCGAGCCCTGGATTTGCGTGAACAGCAAGTCGGCCTGGTTCTTGAGCCAGCAGATTTCGAGGCCGCGCCCGGCAATCACGCCGTCTTCGATCTCGGCGCGATCGTAATAGGGCACGAGCTTGCGCCGGCCGATCTTTCGAAACACCTGCCCGTTGTTGGGCAGGCCCGCCGCACCCGGCTTGACGCCGCGCACGAACAGATTGGAGGGGCGGCGATACACCGGCACCGTGTAAACCTCGGTCTGCGTGCGCGAGCCATCGATAACCGGCTCGTAGTAACCCGTGACGAACCCTTCGCTCTCGCCGAGGCGGGAGATTCGCAACGGGCGAAAATGCGTCTCGAAAAACGTGCGGGCCGCGGCGGCATCGGAAATATCCGCCGCTCTGGCGGCGCGGCACGGATCGCGCAGCGACAGGCCCAACGCTTTCGGGTCGGCCGGGGGCTCTCGCTGCGCCGCTATCGGCGCGCAGCTTGCGCGGAATGCGCCGAAGGCCTTCAGATGATCGTCGTCGATCCACCCGGCGATGTCGGCCCAGGCGACGGGCGCATACTGGCTGCCGGTGATCTCGGGAGGCCAATCCAGACGCGGATAAGGCATATGCAAGTGCGCGGCATCGGCGGCGACCGGCAAAAGCGACAACGTCACCGCGATCGCATACCGCGCCGCGGCGGATCGTCCGGAGCCGGAGGCGTCAGTGCGTGCTTCCCGTGCCAACCAGTTTCCAGTTCGGATCGCGCGAAGCGATGTCGCGGGCAAACGTCCAAACATCGGTGATATCGGTGACCTTTTCCGGATTCCCGTCGACAATCGAGCCCGTTTTGTCGCGGGTGACCGAAATCATCTGCGACACAAAACGGACCGTCAGTTGTGCGGCGCGGTCGCGCGCCTCCGCATTCACAAGTTCGGCCTTGTCGATCGAAACAAATCGCGTTTCCGTCTTCTGCTCGTGCTTTTCCCGATCCTTGATCACGGCATCGAAGCTCTCGTAAACTTCCGACGACAGCAAATCCTTCAGCGCGCGGCGGTCGCCATTGGCGAATGCCAGCACGATCATTTCATAGGCGCTGCGCGCGCCGCTGATGAAATGCCGCGGATCAAACGACGAATCCTGCGCCGCGATGGCGTCTAGTCCGAGCGCCAGCGGCGTGCCGGGCTCGGCAATGCCCTTCCAGCGATCCGTCGGGGGCACGACGTCCGCCGTCGGCGCCAACGGCGCCTGATCGATGACCGTGCCCGGCATCGGCACGACATTATTGTCCTGCGCGCCATGCACGACGTCACGGGCCGCGCGGTCGTAGGGCGGCCGCTCACTTCCGGTACGCTGCCCGAGCACATTGCGCAAACGCAGAAAAATAAAGACCGCCAGCGCCAGGAAGATGATGGTGTAAATATCCACGTCGCATTCGCTTTCTGGTCGGTGCCGGACAAAGGACCGGCGGTAGAGCGTCCAGGAGAGGTCACTGCCCGAGCGGCCTCCCCCATGTAGGCACGAAATGTTGCCCAGCCAATGGCGCGTTTTGGCACGGAAGGCGGGGGCCTGCCGGAATACGCGTCGCATCAACGGGCCTTCATTCGAGGGAATTGTAGCGCGTTTTTCCCGCGGGAGGAAACGTGGTCCGGCCTGGAAATCGCGCTTATTCAATAATTTAGACCGAACGCCGCCCACCTGCCGGTGGTGTGCCCGCCATCCATCCGCCTGTTCCGACGATCGCGTCCGTTGTCATCCTTGTGGAAGACCGCAGGGCTATGATAGCCACTCGCCGCGGCAAGACATTTCCGCCGCTTCGCGCGAATACAGTCGTAAATCGCTCGAACTTTGCTTGAACCGCTGCAGGAGAAGCTTTCATGACCAACGGTAACGGCGCGCCTCCCGAAGCGGCCCCTCCTCCCCAGTTGAATGTGCTGGCGCAATATACCAAGGATCTCTCGTTCGAGAATCCGAACGCGCCGGCCTCGCTGGCCCCGCAACAGCAGCAGCCGGCGATCAATATCCAGATCAACGTCAGCGCCAATAATGTCTCGGAGAGCGAATACGAAGTGACGCTTTCGGTGGAGGGCAAGGCTGAAAACGCCGGCAAGCTGATGTTCAGTTTCGAATTATCCTATGCCGGCGTTTTCCGGATCCTGAACGTGCCGCAGGAAAATCTGCACCCGCTGATCATGATCGAATGTCCGCGGCTGTTGTTCCCGTTCGCCCGCGAAATCATCGCGACCTCGGTGCGCGACGGCGGATTCCCGCCGCTGATGCTCGACCCGGTCGACTTCGTCGGTCTGTACCGCCAGAACATGGAGCGTCAGGCTGCCGCGCAGGCGGCGTCACCTGCGAAGCCGAGCTGAACGGACGATTGCACCGCGTTAAAGATAATCGTGCCACACCGGCTTGTCGCCGAGCGTGGCGACGAAATCCCAGTGCGCCACGCGATCCGCTTCGGTAATCCGGGGCGCGAGAGGCATCGGGCGTTGCCGCCGGGGCGAGTCGCCAATCCCGTCCAACTGCGAAACCCTGATGTCGGCGGCCAGGACCAGTTGCGACTGCCTGGCGCCGATCAGATCGATATAGACTTCGGCCAGGAGTTCCGCGTCGAGCAACGCGCCGTGCTTGGTGCGGCGGGAATGATCGATCGCATAGCGCGAGCAGAGATCGTCGAGGCGGTTGGAAACGCCGGGATGCTTGCGCCGGGCCAGCAGCAGCGTATCCACCAGCCGCTCGCGCGCGATCAGCGGCCGCTTGATCCGTTCCAGCTCGGCGTTGATGAAGCCGATATCGAACGACGCGTTGTGAATCACCAGCGGCGCATCGGCGATGAAGTTGAGAAACTCCTCGACCACGTGGGCAAATAGCGGCTTGTCGGCAAGAAATTCGCTGGAGAGGCCATGCACGGCATAGGCTTCCGCCGGCATGTCACGCTCCGGATTGAGGTGGCGGTGAAACGTCTGACCCGTCGGCATGCGATTGAAGATTTCGATGCAGCCGATCTCAACCAGCCGATCGCCCCGCAACGGGTCGAGGCCGGTAGTTTCAGTATCGAGAATGATTTCGCGCATCGATGCGGTGCCGGTGAAAACGGCGAATCACGGTCGCCGCCGCGGCATTTTAGCAGCCTGGTCGAGAATGTCGCGGATTCGCGCCCGCACCGGACCCAGACCGTGCGACGTATCCACCACGAAATCGGCGCGTTCGCGCTTTTCGGCATCGGGCATTTGCCGTGCCAGGATGGCGTCGAGCTTTTGTTCGGACATGTTGTTGCGCGCCAGAATGCGCTGGCGCTGGATTTCAGGCGTCGTCGTCACCACCACGACCGCATCGACCCGGTTCTCTCCGCCGGTTTCGTACAGCAGCGGAACGTCCACCACTGCGACGGGCGCGCCGGAACGCTCTGCGTCGGCCAGGAATTTCTGATGATAGCCGCGCAGCATCGGGTGCACGATCTGCTCCAGGCGCCTGATCGCGGCGGGGTCATGCACCACGAGCTCGGATAGCCGCGCGCGGTCGACCTTGCCGGCGGCGGTGGCGCCGGGAAATGCCGCTTCGATCGCCGGTACGGCCTCGCCTTGATAGATCAGGTGGACGGTTGCATCGGCGTCGTAGACCGGAACGCCCGCCTCTGCGAACAGTTTTGCGGTGGTCGACTTCCCCATTCCGATCGAACCGGTCAGCCCGAGAATAATCATCCAAGCGTCACCCCTTCACGACATCTTTCCAATCGCATTCAGGCTCACACGGCAAGCAGCCGCCGGCTGCGCAGAAATTCCAGTAATGCCAGCAGCGGCAGACCGAGGATGGTGAAATGATCGCCTTCGACACGTTCGAACAAATGAACACCCAGGCCTTCGAGCTGATAGGCGCCGACGCTGGTGGTGACGGCTTCGCCGGCGGCGTCGAGATAGGCGGAGATCGCAGCGTCATCGAGCGGGCGCATGGTCATGCGCGCGATCGATAGGGCCTCGAACACCATCTCGCCGTCGCGGACGACGGCGGCGGCGGAATACAGTTCATGAGCCTGCCCCGCCAGGGCCCGCAATTGCCCCGCGGCTTGCGCCCGGCCTGCCGGCTTATTGAACAACCGTTCGCCAACCGCCAGCGTTTGATCCGCCCCCAGTACCCAGCGGCCGGAATATTTTGCAGAAACAACCGCGGCTTTCTCCCGCGCCAGCAGCGCCGCGATTTCACCGGGCGCCGACAGCGCGGAGCCAAGCACGGCCGCGCGCTCATCGAGATTGGCTGGAATTGCTTCGAAGGCAATGCCCGCGCCCGCAAGAAGCGCTTGCCGTGCAGGGCTTTGCGACGCCAGAATCAGGGGCTCCGTTCCGCGCCAGAGCGTCATTCCGAAAGCCGCTGGCGTTGGCGATCGGCAAATAATTTCATCACTGCCGCCGCGGTTTCTTCGATCGACCGCCGGGTCACGTCGAGCAGTGCCCAGTTGTATTTCGCGCTCAGCCGGCGTGCGAACGCAACTTCATCGGTGACCGATTGGCGATCGATATAGTCGTCATTGCCGGGTCCGACCCCCATGCTTAACAGGCGGTTCTGCCGCACCTGGATAAGCCGCTCCGGCGTGGCGTGGAGGCTGACCACCAACGGCTTCTTCAGCGTCTCCAGTTGGTGCGGAATCGGAATGCCCGGCACCAGCGGTACATTGGCGGTGCGGATACCGCGGTTGGCAAGATAGATCGATGTCGGAGTCTTGGAGGTGCGCGACACGCCGACCAGCACCACATCGGCCTCTTCCAGCCCTTCGACATGCTGACCGTCGTCATGCATCATTGTATAATTCAGCGCGTCGATGCGCTTGAAATATTCCGCATTGAGGGTGTGCTGGGCGCCCACGCGCCCCGTCGTGGCGGAGCCGAGATAGGCTTGAAACAACTGCATCACCGGGCCGATGATCGACAGGCTCGGGACGTTGATTTCCTTGCACTTGGTTTCCAGCCGTCCCACCAGATCCTTCTCCAGCAGGGTGAAAAGCACGATACCCGGCGCCTCTTCGATCTCGATCAGCGCGCGCTCGAGCTGCTTCAGGCTGCGCACCAAGGGATAAACGTGCTCCACCGGCGTCACATTGGCGTATTGCGCAGCCACCGCGCGAGCCACCGTGATCAGCGTTTCACCGGTCGAATCGGACACCAGGTGAAGATGAAAATAGTTGCCGGTGGTGGGCACCATGACCCTGTGTGTCCTGTGATTAGCTGTGGAGCTTACCCGAGATAAATCGCAGATTCGCCGGGGAGACGGGATAACCCGGAATCTTCTTCACAGGCCTCGCGCAAGGATAACTTCCAGCCGACCCCGCAATGATAGCGGGGTTATGTGGACTTGTCTCTTGATAACCGGGTTGCAGAGAAGTGCAAGTGATTGAAACCGGTCGGATTATTTCAATCGGCCTGGCGACGGGAAGAACTGTTGATGGGTGTGAACGAGTCTGGAAACGGCGGGAGTTGCGTTGCTCGGTCGCTATTCACCGCTACTTAGACTCAAACCTAAGATTCTAAAATTATTGTTTTAGAAAAGGGCAGCTTGCGGATATGTCTCTGTTCCGCTTTCTGATGCACTGCTTTGCAACGCCGGGTGCCGCGCGGATGTTCCCTGTTGCCGAGACGCAAATTGCCGGTTGCAAACGAGTGAGACGTCGGGATGTACGAATGGATCAAGGCGCTGCATGTGGTCGCCGTTATCGCGTGGATGGCCGGCATGCTCTATCTGCCGCGGCTATTTGTGTATCACTGCGATGCCGAGATCGGCTCTGTACAATCGGAGACTTTCAAGGTGATGGAATATCGTCTGCTGAAGGCGATCATCAACCCGGCGATGGCGGTGACATGGCTTGCCGGACTCTACCTCGCTTGGACCGGTCACTGGTTTTCGGCAGGCTGGTTGCACGGAAAGTTACTGCTGGTGATCGCGATGACGGGAATGCACGGGTTTCTTGCCCGTTGTGTCAAGGATTTTGCTTCCGATCGGAATCCGCGAACTAAAAAATTCTTTCGTTTTATCAACGAGGTACCGACGGTTCTGATGATCGGAATCGTGATCCTGGTGGTGGTGAAGCCGTTTTGACGCGGCACGATGTCAGCAGACCCCGCCGCAACCTCCTTGCAGAAAGCCAACTGATTTTCTATATTGAGGACATCCCACCCTACGCAGGCGGATGTGGTTGCGTTTCGGTTCGTTGAACCGACCGCCGCATCAGGTTTGAAGCCTCGGCACCTTCCTTGCTCAAGACTTTGTAGCCCAAGACTTCGTAGCCCAAGACTTCGTAGCCCCGTAGCCCCAAGACTTCGTAGCTGAAGACTTCGTAGCTGAAGACCTGCGGACTTTCCTTAATTCAGCATCCGCATTCCTGAGAGCCGCCTCGCAATCCTTCCCCCGTTTTTCCACAGGACCATCCCAATGCGGGAAATGAAACTTCAAGACCTCAAAGCCCAGACGCCAGCGGAGCTCGTCTCGTTCGCGGAAGAAAAAGGGGTCGAAAACGCCAGCACCATGCGCAAGCAGGAGCTGATGTTTGCCATTCTCAAGCAGTTGGCGATCCAGGAAACCGACATTATCGGCGAAGGCGTCGTCGAGGTGCTTTCCGATGGCTTCGGCTTTTTGCGCTCTCCGGACGCGAACTATCTGCCGGGCCCCGATGACATCTACGTCTCTCCGTCGCAAATCCGCCGGTTCGGACTTCGCACCGGCGATACCATCGAGGGCCATATCCGCAGTCCGAAAGAAGGTGAACGCTATTTTGCGCTGCTCAAGGTCAATACGCTGAATTTCGAGGATCCGGAAAAGTCCAAGCACAAGGTCAACTTCGACAATCTGACGCCGCTGTTTCCGGACCAGCGCTTTCGCCTTGAACTCGAGGACCCCACCAGAAAGGACCTTTCGGCAAGGGTTATCGACATCGTGGCGCCGATCGGCAAGGGCCAGCGCGCGCTGATCGTGGCCCCTCCCCGCACCGGCAAGACCGTGCTGATGCAGAACATCGCGCACTCGATCACCGCCAATCATCCGGAGTGCTACCTGATCGTGCTCTTGATTGACGAGCGTCCGGAAGAAGTCACCGACATGCAGCGCTCGGTAAAGGGCGAGGTGGTTTCATCGACATTCGACGAGCCGGCAGTGCGCCACGTCCAGGTCGCCGAGATGGTCATTGAAAAGGCCAAGCGGCTGGTTGAGCACGGCCGTGACGTGGTGATCCTGCTGGACTCGATTACGCGGCTGGGGCGCGCTTACAACACCGTGGTGCCGTCTTCCGGCAAGGTGTTGACCGGCGGCGTCGACGCCAATGCGCTGCAGCGGCCAAAGCGCTTCTTCGGCGCCGCACGAAACATCGAGGAGGGCGGCTCGCTGACGATCATCGCAACGGCCCTGGTCGATACCGGCAGCCGCATGGATGAGGTGATTTTCGAAGAGTTCAAAGGCACGGGCAACTCCGAACTGATTCTCGACCGCAAGGTTTCCGACAAGCGCACCTTCCCCGCGATCGACATTTCGCGTTCGGGCACCCGCAAGGAGGAGCTGATCACCGATCCGCAGCTCTTGAAGAAAATGTATGTGCTGCGCCGGATCCTCAATCCGATGGGCACCATGGATGCGATCGACTTCCTGCTCGACAAGCTCCGCAACACCAAGAACAACTCGGAATTCTTCGAGTCGATGAACACCTGAGCCGGTCGAAGTTCGGTTCGGGGGGTCGACCGGTGGGCGCCCTTCGCTGGTCGTTGCTGCACTTATGCTGCGGTTTTGCTGCAGCATATGTGCAGCATGCCCAACGACCCAGTGGATGCGGGATTGTCTCATATCGTTGATTCTACTTGATATTTGTGACAAAGCAGGTATGCTGCGGTGCAGCATTGAGTGGCGCCGGCTTTAAGACACCGGCTCGAACCGGGCGGCGGAAATTTCGTTGCGTCCTTAAGCGCGCGGGGGGCAGATAGGCGATGCATCCGCGGGACCAGACTATTTTCGCCCTGTCCTCCGGACGACCGCCAAGCGCAATTTCCATTGTGCGGATATCGGGAGCGCATGCGAAAACGATTCTCGGCGCCTTGGCGGGCCGTGTTCCAGCACCGCGGACGGCTGCGCGCGCCCTGCTTCTCGATGCAAATCAAGAGCCTATTGATGATGCCGTGATGCTGTGGTTTCCAGGGCCGAAAAGTGCGACCGGAGAGGATGTCGCGGAATTTCACGTCCATGGCGGCCGGGCCGTGCTAGCTGCGTTGTTCGCAGCGTTGTCGTCGTTTGAGAACACGCGCACGGCCGAACCCGGCGAGTTCACACGCCGTGCGTTCGAGAACGGAAAGCTCGATCTCACCGAAGCCGAAGGTCTCGACGACCTCATCCATGCCGATACCGACCGGCAACGCCGCCAGGCGTTGCGCCAGTTGAAAGGTCTGCTCGGCGACCGAGCACGTAACTGGCGTGCGCAGATCATCGAGGCTGCGGCATTGATCGAGGCGGGCATCGATTTTTCCGACGAGGGTGATGTGCCTGCGGAACTGATCGCGCCGGCGGTTGCCAGGATCGAACAGCTTCAGAAGGAAATTCAGGAAGTCGTTGACGCGCAGGGGCAAAGTGAACGCCTGCGTGATGGGCTCGTGGTCGCGATCGCCGGGCCGCCGAATGTCGGAAAATCCACGTTGATGAACCAGTTGGCGCGGCGCGAGGTCGCCATCGTTTCTCCGCACGCCGGCACCACGCGCGACGTGATCGAAGTGCAGCTCGATCTCGATGGCTACCCGGTGACGATGATCGATACCGCGGGGATTCGCGAAACCAATGATCCGGTAGAGCAGGAGGGTGTGCGGCGCGCACGGTTGCGCGCAGCCGAAGCGGACCTGGTGCTGTGGCTGGTCGAAGATGATCCGCGGGAGCACGCCGTCGAGCTCGCGACGCCGGTCTGGATCGTGCGTAACAAAATCGATTTGAATGCGCCTGATGAGCCCTCGGCAAGCCACGGGCGAGCCTGGGGAAGCTCCTATTTTGAAATTTCCGCGTGGCGCGGCGACGGAGTGCGGATCCTGATTGCGGCGCTGGCCGGGTTCGCCCAGGATTATTTCGGGTCGGACGAGGGTGGGCTGATCAGCCGGGAGCGGCAGCGGGCCTTGCTGCGCGAAACAGCCGCTTCGTTGCAGCGCAGCATGACAGGGCAAGGCGAGGAACTGGTCGCAGAGGATTTACGCATGGCGGCTCATTCGCTGGGCCGGCTGCTGGGACGCATCGATGTCGAGGACGTACTCGATAAGGTCTTCCGCGAATTCTGTATCGGTAAATAATATTTCTTCATTCACTTATTACTGTTTCACGTGAAACATTATTTTTAGATGTGTAGTCGCACGCACGCTTTTCCCACAAAAAGTTCCTCGCAATGACAGAGAGCTCGCGGTAGAAGTCGCGCCTATGCAAAGGTCGTTTGATGTTATCGTGATCGGAGGGGGCCACGCCGGCTGCGAGGCGGCAGCAGCGGCGGCTCGCATGGAAGCGCGAACCGTCTTGGTTACGCACCGTTTTACCACCATTGGCGCAATGTCCTGCAACCCGGCAATCGGCGGCTTGGGTAAGGGGCATCTGGTCCGCGAAGTCGATGCGCTGGATGGCTTGATGGGACGCGTTGCCGATGCTGCCGGCACTCAGTTCCGCATGCTCAATCGGCGCAAGGGTCCCGCGGTGCGCGGGCCGCGTGCCCAGGCCGACCGCAAGCTTTACGCCGCGGCGATGCAGGCTGCGCTCACTGAGACCGCTAATCTGAGCGTGATGGAGGGCGAAGCCGATGAATTGCTGGTTTCCGATGGCCGTGTCATCGGAATCCGGCTGTCCGACGGCCGCAACTTATTGGCGGGTGCGGTGGTCGTTACCACCGGAACCTTCCTGCGCGGCCTGATCCATCTGGGTGATAAGAATTGGCCGGCCGGCCGTGTCGATGAAGCGCCATCGCTTGGGCTGTCGACGTCGTTTGAACGAGCGGGTTTTAAGCTTGGCCGCCTCAAAACCGGTACGCCGCCGCGGCTTGATGGCGGCAGCATTGAGTGGGCGGCGGTCGAGATGCAGCCGGGCGATGAGCCGCCGGAACCGTTTTCGACGATGACCGATCGCATCACCACCCCGCAGATCCAGTGCGGAATCACCCGGACGACCCCGGATACCCATGAAATAATTCGGGCCAACGTGCATCGCTCGCCGATGTATTCGGGTCAGATCAAGAGTTCCGGCCCGCGCTATTGTCCGTCGATCGAGGACAAGATCGTGCGCTTCGGCGACCGCGACGGGCACCAGATCTTTCTGGAGCCGGAAGGTCTCGACGACGCTACGGTCTATCCCAACGGCATCTCAACCTCCTTGCCGGAAGAGGTTCAGCAGGCGATCCTGACGACGATCCCAGGCCTGGAGCGGGTCCGGATGATCCGGCCCGGCTATGCCATCGAATACGACCACGTTGATCCCCGCGAACTTGATCCGACGCTGCAGGCCAAGCGACTGCCGGGGTTGTTTCTGGCCGGGCAGATTAACGGCACTACCGGCTATGAAGAGGCTGCGGCGCAGGGGCTGGTTGCAGGTCTCAACGCGGCGTCGGCCGCCGGCGGGGCCGGCGGAATCGTGTTTGATCGCGCTGACGGCTATCTCGGCGTGATGATCGACGACCTGGTCACCCGGGGTATTACCGAGCCCTATCGGATGTTTACATCGCGGGCGGAATACCGCCTGACGCTGCGCGCCGATAATGCCGACCAGCGCCTCACCGACAAAGGGATTGCGCTTGGTTGCGTCGGGCCGCGCCGTTCGCTGCGGCACGGCGCCAAGATGGCGGCACTGAATGCTGCAAGAACGCTGTCGAAGTCGCTCTCGATCACCCCGAATGAAGCAGGTCGCCATGGGCTCTCGCTCAATCACGACGGCGTTCGGCGTTCGGCGTTCGAGCTACTGGCATATCCAGAGGTAGGCTGGAGCGAGGTGAAGGCGATCTGGCCGGAACTGGCGGCGATCGATGCTTCCATTGCCGTGCATGTCGAGATCGACGCTAAATACGATGTTTATCTCAAGCGGCAGACCGCCGATGTCGACGCCTTCCGGCGTGACGAAGGGCTGCTTCTGGCGGACGTCGATTTTGCGGATGTACCGGGATTATCCAATGAAGCCCGGAGCAAGCTCAAAGCCGCGCGGCCGCGCACGGTAGGACAGGCCGGCCGTCTCGATGGCTTGACTCCCGCAGCACTGGGGATCCTGGCAGCGTATCTGCGACGGCAGGCACGCAAGGCTGCGACAGCATAATTGTTTCACGTGAAACATTGTAATGAGCATTGTGGGCGGATTAGCGCACGCTAATCGGCCACCATGGCAACAGGGAAGGCGGATTACGCTGCGCTCATCCGCCTTAAAATCATGCAGATGGCAAAACCGTCCGACAAGGCCGCAGCGCTGGCGCTCACTCCGGTTTCGCATGACATTGAGACGCGGCTCGACGCTTACGTTGAGCTGCTTATGCAATGGCAGGCCAAAACCAATCTGGTCGCCTCCTCGACGCTGCCAAATCTCTGGACCCGGCATATCTCCGATTCACTGCAGCTGTTGACCCTGGCTCCGGACGCAAAAATCTGGATCGATCTTGGCAGCGGCGGCGGGTTTCCAGGCGTGGTGCTGGCCTGCGCCTTGGTCGAACGGTCAAATGCGATGGTGCATCTGGTGGAGCGCAACACCAAGAAGGCGGCTTTCCTGCGGGAGGCGCTGCGAATCACCGGGACGGCGGGTACAGTTCATCTCGCTGACATCGAGGATTATGTGGATAGCTTTACCGGCGCCGTCGATTGCGTGACTGCCCGCGCCGTGGCTCCGCTACACCAGCTCGTCGGTTTTGCCGCGCCGCTGGTGACCAAGGGCGCAACGGCGTTGCTCATGAAGGGTCAAGATGTAGACACGGAATTGACTGAAGCTACCAAATATTGGAAGTTTACGCCTCGTCTCCATTCCAGCCTGACCGGACAGGGCTGGATCGTTGCACTCGACGGCATCGAGCGGCGAACTACATCCGCACGCCAACCGAAGTAGCTAGGTATGACCGTAATTGATCATATATATCAAGGGGATAGCGCTACAACGCAACCTGGCCATCCACGCATTATCTCGCTTGCCAACCAGAAGGGCGGCGTCGGCAAGACCACCACGGCAATCAATCTTGGCACCGCGCTCGCCGCGATCGGCGAACGGGTGCTGATCGTCGACCTCGATCCGCAAGGCAATGCCTCCACCGGTCTTGGCATCGACCGCCGCAGCCGCAACGTCTCGACTTATGACGTGCTGATCGGCGAAGCGCCGCTACGCGATGCCGTGGTGCCGACCGCCGTGCCGCGGCTGCACATCGCGGCGTCGACCTTGGACCTGTCCGGCCTCGAGCTTGAACTCGGATCGACAAAGGACCGCGCGTTTCGCCTGCGCGACGCCATCGCCGCATTGAACACCGACGTCACCCCGGACTCCAATTACACCTATGTGCTGATCGATTGTCCGCCGTCGCTCAATCTTCTCACGGTGAACGCGATGGCCGCATCGGATGCGATCCTCGTGCCCTTGCAGTGCGAATTCTTCGCGCTGGAAGGCCTGTCGCAACTGTTGCAGACCGTGGAGCAGGTGCGGACCACGCTCAATCCGAACCTGTCGATCCACGGCATCGTGCTTACCATGTTCGACTCGCGCAACAATTTGTCCAACCAGGTGGTTGCGGATGTGCGCCAGTTCATGGGCTCGAAAGTCTACAACACCATGATCCCGCGCAACGTCCGCATTTCCGAAGCGCCGTCCCATGGCAAGCCGGTGCTGGTCTACGATCTCAAATGCGCGGGCAGCGACGCATATCTGAAACTGGCGACCGAAGTGATCCAGCGCGAGCGGGAATTGCGGGCGCATTAACCGGTCGCCCCGCGGAGGCGGGACCCACCTGCGGAGTTCTCGATTCAAGCGGAGCTGCTCGTGACACAAGCGCGCAGCGGTGATTATGGGTCCCGCCTTCGCGGGAGACGACACCGGAAAATACGGAGCGACGTGAAGTGAATCCAAGGGAGCTGGCGATGGCCGACGAAGCGCGTTCGCGCCTGGGGCGCGGTCTTGCAAGTCTGATCGGAGATGTCGGCGGCGAAGCCGCGCATCTGGAGCGGCCGCGCGCGCAACGCAAGGTGCCGATCGAATTTCTCAAACCCAATCCGCGCAATCCGCGCCGCACGTTTTCCGATGCCGAACTCGGCGAACTCGCCGATTCGATTCGGCGGCATGGCGTGATCCAGCCGATCCTGGTGCGTCCCGTCAAGGGCGCGCAGGACCGGTTTGAGATCATCGCCGGCGAACGGCGCTGGCGCGCCGCGCAGGCCGCGGCGCTGCACGAGGTGCCGATCGTGCCGGTCGACGTCAGCGATTCCGACGCGCTGGAAATGGCGATTGTCGAAAACGTGCAGCGCGAAGACCTCAACGCGATGGAAGAGGCGCACGGCTATCACGCGCTGGCGAACGAATTCAGCCGCAGCGCCGACGAGATCGCCAAGACCGTCGGAAAAAGCCGCAGCCACGTCGCCAACATGATGCGGCTGACGAAATTGCCCGAGGAGGTGCAGGCCTACGTCACGTCGGGACAATTGTCGGCGGGACATGCCCGCGCGCTGCTCGCGGTGCCCGATCAGGTAGCGACCGCCAGGCGCATCATCGCGGAAGGCCTCAACGTAAGGCAGGTCGAGACGCTGGCGCACAATATCGGCGGCGCTCCGCGCAGGCCGCGGGCCGCGCGCGGGGCGCTGGTCAAGGACCCCGATACGCTGGCGCTGGAAAAGCGGGTCGGCGATATCCTGGGTCTCTCGGTCAGCGTCGATCACAAGGGACCGAGTGGGACGATGCATATCAAGTACCGCGATCTCGAACAGCTCGACGAGATTTTACGAAGGCTGGACGCGAAGGTGTGATGTCGTCCCCGCGAGGGCGGCGGACGACGGAACGCTATCCCCGTCTCCGCGCATTCACGGCGATCGACAGCAGCGTGCGTTGTGCGATCACGGCGGCGAGTGCCGAGTGCTTGCGCATATCGAGCGCGGCGACGGCGAGCTGCTCGATGATCGCGTGCAATCGCGCGGTGCTGAAATTGCGCAGCGCCGTTTCGACATTTGCCTTGCGCGAAAAATGCAGCCGGGGGAATCCGCTTTCGACGATGGCGGAGGGCGGCGTGCCTTCAGCCGTAGCGAGACTGGCCTTGTGCAGCAATGCCGCCTGGCGCTGCGCTGCCGAGATGATCATGCCGGGATAGGTGCCAGCGGCCACGGCCTTGGCGAATTCGGTTTCCACCAGCGCGGAGTGGCCTGCGAAGGCGCCATCCACGATCGGATCGAGTTTCAGCTCGGAGGCGTCGGCGACCACCGCCATCACGTCGTCGAGCGTGACCTCGCGTTCGCCGTGGGCATAGAGCGCGAGCTTCTTCAATTCGTTGCGCGAGGCCTGCCGGTCGCCGCCGAGCAGCGCCATCAATGCCGCGCGCGCGTCCGCCGCGATGCGTAGGTTCGATCCCCGCATTTCGTCGTCGATCAGTTTTGCAAGGTCGCGCTCGCCGTCGGGATAGCAGCCGATCGCCACCGCTGTCCTGGCGCGCTCGCACGCCTTGCGCAGCGGCGATTCCGGGCGCAGTTCGCCGGCTTCGATCACGATGCGGCAATCCTTGACCGGCATCTCGCTCAGCGTATCGATCCCGCCGGCGAAGCTGCGCGAGCCGGCGCGTACCCGGATGGCGCGACGGCCGCCGAACATCGGGATGGTCATCGCCTCCTCGACCAGCCGCGACGGCGCCGCCGCGAGTTCGTCGCCGTCCAGCCGCACCAGCGAAAACGGATCGCTTGCATCGTCGACCGCCGAGGCGACCAGCGCGTCAGCCCGCTCCCGCACCAGACCGGCGTCAGGGCCATACAGCAGGATGATGGGACGCGCCGGATCCGGCTTGTTGAGGAATGCGTCGATGTCCCGTCCGCGCAGCGCGACCATGTTGAAAACCTACGAAAACTCGTCATTCGGGGAGACGCCTCTTGGCGTGCGCCCGGAATCCATAACCTCCGTTCGTGTTATGGATTCCGGGTTCGCGCTTCGCGCGCCCCGGAATGACGAATGTGGTTAGCTGCCCGCGGTGAAATAAGACGCCAGTCTCGTCTGGATATTCTCCGCGATTTCCTGGGCTGCGCGGTCTTCTGCGTCGCGGAAGGCACGCTGGCGGGAGAAACGCTGCAGTTGACCGGGGACGTCGTAGGAGACGCGTGAGAAGGTGCTGCCCGTCATCACCGACTTGTTGGAGACGATCTCGATCAAATTGTATTGTGCATCGATGCCGTAATTCTCGATCGACGGCAGCGCCGTGGCCGGATCCAGGATCAGCGACGAACGGCTGGTGGTAAACCGGATCACCAGCTTGTGGGTCGGCGGCATGCCGGTGGCGCCGCCATACAGCTTGAATGCCAGCGCGTTGCGGATCTCCACGCCGAGCCGCGCATCGCGCGATCCGTTCGGCTTGTCCACCGGCGGCAGGTCGACGCCCATCAGCTTCTCGCGCAGCGCGGGGGTGCCGTCGGTATGCGCGGCGTACATCGGCTGGAAGCAGCCGGCGGTCAGCGCGCCCAAGGCGGCGACGACCAGCAGCCGGGCAGCGATCTTAGCCAACGACATTGACGATCCTCATGGGAACCACGATCACCTTGCGGGCGGTTTTGCCGCCCAGCGCCGCTTTTACCGCATCGAGGGCCAAAACGGCAGCCTCAATCTCGGGATTTTGCGCATTCCGGGCCACTGTGACATCGCCGCGCTTCTTGCCGTTGACCTGGACCACCAAGGTGACCTGGTCTTCAACCAGCAAATCTCGTTCGATTTTGGGCCAATCGGCCTCCGAAACCAGCCCCGGCTGCCCCAGCACACCCCAGCATTCCTCGGCCAGATGCGGCATCATGGGTGCGAACAGTTGAACAAGAATGACCGCGGCCTCGCGGATGGCCCAGACCGTGTCAGGCGCAGGGGCTTCCGGGCGCGCCAGGACGTCGGCCAGCGCGTTGGTGAATTCCCGGATGTAGGCGAGGCAGACGTTGAAATGCAGTTTTTCGATGCCGGACGAGACCTTGTCCAGTGCGCCATGGGCGGCCTTGCGCAGCGCCAGGGCCTCCGGGCCGAACACCGGCGGTCGCGCGGTAGGCGCCTTCCTTGCCGCCCCGGCGGATTCGTTGATCAGCCGCCACAGCCGCTGCACGAATCGCGACGCGCCCTGCACCCGCTCGTCGCTCCAGATCACGTCGCGGTCCGGCGGGGAATCCGACAGCATGAACCAGCGCGCCACGTCGGCGCCGTAGCTTTCAATGATGTCGTCGGGATCGACGGTGTTGCGCTTCGACTTCGACATCTTCTCGATGGAGCCGATGGTCACTTCCTCGCCGGTGTCATGCAGGGTCGCGCGGCGGCCACTGCCGACGCTCTCGATCCTGACCTCGGCCGGCGTCGCCCATGACCCGTCCGCCTTCTGATAGGTCTCATGCACCACCATGCCCTGCGTGAACATGCCGGCGAACGGCTCATCCATCGCGACGTGTCCGGTGGCCTTCATGGCGCGGGTGAAGAAGCGGGCGTAGAGCAGGTGCAGGATCGCGTGCTCGACGCCGCCGATGTACTGGTCGACCGGCATCATGCGATTGGCGACCGCCGGCGTGGTCGGGGCGTTCTCGTTCCACGGATCGGTGAAGCGGGCGAAATACCACGACGAATCCACGAAGGTGTCCATGGTGTCGGTGTCGCGCTTCGCCTTGGCCCCGCATCGCGGGCAGGCGACGTGCTTCCAGGTCGGATGATGGTCGAGCGCGTTGCCGGGTTTGTCGAACGTCACGTCCTCCGGCAGCACCACCGGCAGCTCCCGGTCGGGCACCGGCACCACGCCGCAAACCGCGCAGTGGATCACCGGGATCGGACAGCCCCAGTAGCGCTGCCGCGAAATGCCCCAGTCGCGCAGCCGGAAATTGACCTTGCGCTCGCCGACCGGCGCGTTGCCGAGCGTTGCGGTTTCCAGCCGCTTCGCGACCTCCGCCTTGGCCTGTTCGATGGTCATGCCATCGAGAAAGCGCGAATGGATCATGCGGCCGTCGCCGTCATAGGCGGCATCGGTGATGACGAATGTTTTCGGATCGGCGTCCGGCGGGCACACCACCGGGATATTGCCCAAGCCGTATTTGTTGACGAAATCGAGGTCGCGCTGGTCGTGCGCCGGGCAGCCGAAGATGGCGCCGGTGCCGTATTCCATCAACACGAAATTGGCGACATAGACCGGCAGCTTCCAGCCTTCGTCGAACGGATGGACCGCCTTGATGCCGGTGTCGAAGCCCTGCTTCTCCTGGGTGTCGATGATCTCCTGCGCGGTGCCGTGGCGCTTCGCCTCGGCGATGAACTCGGCGAGCCTCGGATTTTTCGCCGCCGCGGCCGCGGCAAGCGGATGATCCGGCGCGATCGCCATGAACTTGGCGCCGAACAGCGTGTCGTGCCGCGTGGTGAAAATCTTCAGATCGGTTTCGCCGTCAGGCGCGGTCGAGGAAACCAGCGCGAAGCGCACCAGCATGCCCTCGCTGCGTCCGATCCAGTTGCGCTGCATCAGCCGCACCTTGTCGGGCCAGCGGTCCAGCGAGTCCAGCGCGTCGAGCAATTCCTGTGCATAGCGGGTGATCTTGAACACCCACTGGTTCATCTCGCGCTGCTCGACCACGGCACCGGAGCGCCAGCCGCGGCCGTCGATCACCTGCTCATTGGCGAGCACGGTCATGTCGACCGGATCCCAGTTGAGCTTGCGCTGCTCGCGCTCGGCAAGGCCGGCCTTGAGGAAGTCGAGAAACAGTTTCTGCTGATGCTTGTAGTAATTCGGATCGCAGGTCGCGAATTCGCGTGCCCAGTCCAGCGACAGCCCGATCGACTTGAGCTGCTTCTTCATCGCCGCGATGTTGTCGTAGGTCCACGCCTTCGGCGCAACCCTGCGCTCCATCGCGGCATTCTCCGCCGGCAGCCCGAACGCATCCCAGCCCATCGGATGCAGCACGTTGAACCCCTTGGCGCGCATGTAGCGCGCGATCACGTCGCCCAGCGTGTAGTTGCGGACATGCCCGATATGGATGCGCCCGGACGGATACGGGAACATCTCCAGCACATAGTATTTCTCGCGGGGGTCGTCGTTCCTGGTGGTGAAGATGCCGCGCACCTCCCATTCGCGCTGCCAGCGCGGCTCGGATTCGCGTGCGTTGTAGCGGTCTGAGGTCATCAATCCGGTCTTTTCGGAGCGTCATACTTTCGGGCCGACTAGGAACATGAAGGGGCCGTGGGGTCAATGGGTTACGGTCGATCTACCAAGGTCGCGCATCATCTTCCGAGCTCGATCTTGGCGCCGGGTTGCGCCCCCCTCGCATGTGAATATCATGCCCGGCACCTGCATACGGACCGGCGACCATGAACATCTTCGGGGCATTCACCTTCGGCAGCCTGATCAAGACCTTCCTGCCCGGCTTCGTCTGGTTGATCGCACTCGTTATTTTCGTGCTGGACCTCGGCCAGATCCAAGGCTGGGACAAGTCCGTCTGGGAGTTCCTGAAGACCAAGGATCAGGCCGCTCTGGTGCTGGCGATCCCGCTGGCGATTCTGTTGGGCCTGCTGTCCAACGTTGTCGTTTTCATGGGCCTGAACGATCGATGGGTGCGCACGCCGTTCAAGAACAACGAGCCCGCCTTGTGCAGTTTGTACGAACGGCTCTCGAAAAAGCTGCGCGACCAGTGCTGGGCCGCGATCGCCTCGAAGGATGCGAGTTTGGCGGGCGATTGCGACGACTGCATTGATTCCGAGATCATCCTCATTGAGCGCATCGGCGTCGAGAAGTTCGCCTATGTGCGGGAACAATATTGGTACCACCTGGAATTCCAGCTTAACCTGCTGCTGTCGCTGCTGGCGATATTCGCGGCGCTGTTTGTTTCGGTTTTGATCAATGCCAGCGGGTGGCGCGCTTTTGTCTATGCCGCCTTGTGCCTTGTCGCGGGGTATCTTGTCCGCAAATGGCTGCTGAAAGCCGCGAAGAAAAACTATTCGCGCCACATCGCCAAGATGGCGAGCCTGATGACGGCGTTGCTGTCCGCCCAGACCCAGGATCCGTAGCGGCCGGCAGTGATCGGCAGTTCTTTGGGACCGGTCCGACAACGCTGTTTCGCACGCCGCTTCGATCGCATATATTCGATGGATGAAAGCTTATCTTTTCGACCTCGACGGAACGCTGTCGGATTCCAGGGCGGGGCTCTATCCGGCGTTTCGGGCCGGCCTGCATGCGATCGGCGTGGCGTCGGTCAGCGACGAGCAACTGGCGGGTTTTCTCGGAACTCCGTTGCCGGAAATGTTTCGCGGCTTCCGCGCCGGGATCACGCAAGGTGAGATCGACGCCGGCATGGCGGCGTTTCGCGCGGCCTACGAAATCACCGGGATCATCGACAACGAATTATATCCCGGCGTGATCCAGATGCTGACCGCCATTCGGCAGCGCGGCTCTGCGATCTGGGTGGTGACGTCGAAGCCCGAACCGCAGGCGGTGCGCATCGTTGCGCACCTGAAGCTCGACAGCTATGTCGCGGGCGTGATCGGCGCGAGCCTCGCCGAGACCGACACCAAGACGGATCTGGTGGCGCGCGCTCTGACGGCGGCACGGGTTGCCAAACATGAAGCCGTGATGGTCGGAGACAGGCACTACGACATCACGGGCGCGCTCGCCAACGGCGTATTGCCGGTCGGCGCGCTCTGGGGCTACGGCTCGAAACAGGAAATGTCCGCCGCCGGCTGCGGTGAGTTCGTCCATTCTCCGGACGAGTTTCGCATGCGGTTCGTCGAAGACGAGATTCGCGCTTCGGACGGAGCGTCCGCGGACAAGACTCCGGTCAGGCCCCGCCGTGTGGTGAGATGATTGGCCGCAACGCGCGCCGTCTTCACCCCGCCATCTGCATTGCCCCCGCGTCCCCCGCCCTTACCAGCCCATGCTCCACCACCGCATTCCTGCCGCGGTGTTTTGCGGCATATAGCGCCGCATCGGCGGCTTCGATCAGATCCATCGGGGCCTGCGCGTCGCTCGGTGTGGCGCAGGCGACGCCGACGCTCACGGTGACGTATTGATGGGCGCTGGTGGCGTGGGGCATGCCGAGGTCCTGGACCGCGGCGCGGACCATTTCGCCGACATGGAGCGCGCGCGCGGCGGTGAAATTCGGCAGCAGCAGGCAGAATTCCTCACCGCCATAACGGCCGGCAAAGCCACCGGTCTCGTCGGCGATGGCGGACAGCGCTTCGCCGAGCCGGGAGAGACAAACATCGCCCTCGGGATGGCCGTAGGTGTCGTTGTAGAGCTTGAAGTGATCGACGTCGATCATCAGCAGCGCCAACTCGCCGGACGACTGCAGCGCCTTCAGCCATTCGAAATCGAGCCGGCTCTGGAAGCCGCGGCGGTTGGCGAGGCCGGACAGCATGTCGATCGATGCGATCACGGTCAACCGGTCATTGGTAGCGATCAGTTCGCGCTCGCGCTGGCCGAGATGCGCCGCCATTGCATTGAACGCGCGCGCCAGCGGCACGAATTCCGCCGGCAGCCCCTTGCGCGTGACGCGCGCGGTCCAGTCGCCCTGGCCGAATTTTTTCGCAATTCCCGCCATGATGTTGATCGGCGCGATGATGAGTTTCTCGGCGGCGACCAGCGCGCCGAGCAGCACGAACAGGCAGACGAAGGCGAGCTGGAAATAAGCGGTGCGGATGTCGCGGTTGATGCCGGCCGAGACCTTGGCTTCGTCGATCGAGATAACCAGGCGGGAGTCGGTGCCGGCGATGCGCGCAAAGGACGCCGCGCGTCTGGTGCCGTCGGCGGCAGTGAAGGAAACCGTTCCGGTGGATTTGTCCGACCCCAGCGCCTGGCTGGCAATGGCGGACAATAGCGGCAGGTGATCGAGCCGGCGGCCGATCAGGCTGGCCTGGTCCGGGGGCGCTGCAATCACGGTCCCGACGCTGTCGACCATGACGGCGGAGACGCCGGCGCGGCCGCCGAGATTGCCCATGTTCAGCGACATCCAGTCGAGATTGACGGTCGCGATGACGAAGGCGTCCTCGTCGCTGTCGATCGCGGCGACCGGATAGGCCGCCACAATGGTCGGCTGCTTCGATGCCCGGCCGAACAGATAGTCGCTGAGAACGAAGCCGCGGGTCTGCTGCATCCTCTTGAAATAAGGACGGTCGCTGAGGTCGACGCCGACCAGGCCATTCAGGGTCGAGCACTGCACCCTTCCGTCGCGGCCGACGATCGACATGCTGCCGATCCAGGGCAGGTCGACGGTCAGGCTGGCGCGCAGGATTACGCAGCTTTTGCCGACTCCGCCGGCCGAGGCGCGGATATAGGCAGCCGATTTCAGCATCGCCTCGACCGACGAGATCACCTCGCGCTGTGCATTGGCGCTGTGCTGGGCCAGGTTGGCGAATTCCAGGGAGGCGACGGCGATCTGCCTGGCGCGCGTGTCCTCCAGCGAGCGCACCCGTTCCACCATCAAGGGCACCACCAGGATCAGCGCCAGCAGGGCCAGCCGCGCCCGGATTCCCAGAACTGCCTTGAGTTTCGCGCGCTTGCGGTTGAAACTGACGCCAGACATCGTTTGTCCCCTTACCCCGCGCTGGACTTTAAGGATAAGGATTCAAGAAGCCTTTCTTGGATTCGGTAAAACTCGAACGATTTTGCAAGTTCCATAACCAACGATAAAGACAGTTGATACATGGCTAACGAGCACGCCGCGCCGGTAACGCCGCCTTTACCAAGCGGATTGGCTGCGGTGGAAGCGGACATTGTCCGCGCCTGCGACGAGGCGCGCCGCGACCGTGCCGCGGTGACGCTGATTGCGGTCTCCAAAACATTCGGTGCCGAAGCGGTTCTGCCGGTGATCGCAGCCGGACAGCGCGTATTCGGTGAAAACCGCGTCCAGGAAGCCAGGGCGAAATGGCCGGGATTGATGTCCGCTACGCCCGGCATGGCGCTGCATCTGATCGGGCCGCTGCAATCCAACAAGGCGAAAGAGGCGGTGGCGCTGTTCGACGCCATTCACTCGGTGGACCGGCCAAGCATTTGCGAAGCGTTGAGCAAGGCGATCGATCTGCAGAAACGCACGCCCGAATTGTTCGTCCAGCTCAATACCGGCGAGGAGCCGCAGAAGGCGGGGATTGCGCCGGCGGAGGCCGACGCCTTCATCGCCGGCTGCCGCGACAGATATGGGTTGCGGATTTCCGGCCTGATGTGCATTCCGCCTGTAAATGACGCGCCGGCGCCGCACTTCGCGCTGACCGCGAAGATCGCTGCGCGCAACGGATTGACCAAGCTGTCGATGGGCATGAGCGCCGATTTCGCCATCGCGATCCAGTTCGGCGCCACCCATGTGCGGGTGGGCTCGGCGATTTTCGGGACGCGGTGAGCGTCGCCATCATTGCGAGGCGCCCTCGCAATGAAGCAATGACGGGCCTGCGTCCTCAGATGCAGCGCAGCGCGTGGCTGTTCGCGGAGCGGAGCGCTGCTGCGCGGGGGGTCGTAGCGAACACGCGTGCTTGGTACTGTCGCGGTTCTGCGAAGCGACATTGCGCGCTGCATCGCGCCCGGGAAACGGCTCTCAGCCGATGACGATCCTCGTCTGCGGCCCCAGCCGCTTCAGCAGTTGCAGCATCGCGGGCCTGGTCATCGACACACAGCCCGCGGTCGGCGCAAAATTTTGGCGCGCCAGATGCAGGAATACCGCGCTGCCGCGGCCGGCGATGCGCGGGCTCGTGTTATGGTCGATCTCGACAATGAAATCGTAGAGATGATCGTCGCGCCTGAGCCGGTCGCCGCCCCGATGTCGATCCAGCCGCACCGGCTGGTTGTAATGCCGGTCGCCGGGATCCTCGCACCAGGCGTCCTCAGGGCCGATGGCGCGAACGGGCAGCAAGGTGGGCGGCCGTGGATGCCGGTCGGCGCGCCACCACAGCCTCACCGGGTGGAACATGCCGGCGGGCGTGCCGCCGTCGCCTTCGCGCTTGTTGGACCGGATGCCGCCGCGACCCAGCGCGACAGGGATGACCTGCCCGGCGACAGTCAGCCAGCCGCGGCTGCGCGCACCGGCAGCGGCGCGAATTCGCACCAAAGGCAGCGGCCGGCCACGCGAAGGTATCCGATAAGTGATTGAGGGAATTACGCTTCCCGTGCCAGTGAGGGGAACCCTCGCTGGCGCTGGTCTTGCAACTGCCCTATTTCGCGCCATTACAGGACATTCATCAAAAAAGTCGCCAGTTTTGCGCTAGACTACCGGTTGCTTTGTGAATCGGTAACAGGTTGCTATCTCAGAACGAACTTAGCCGGACAAGGGACGCGCTCCCGCGTGTCCTCAGCCGCTCCATAAGGATGGTACGCAATGGCCACTGCCCGCAAGATCCTGATCGTGGACGACGACAACGATCTGCGCGAAGCGCTGGTGGAGCAGTTGTCGCTGCACGAAGAGTTCGAGGCCTCTGCGGTCGACACCGGCGCCAAGGGCGCAACTGCCGCCAAGATCAATGCGCCTGATTTGGTGCTGATGGATGTCGGCCTGCCCGACACCGACGGCCGTGAAGTGGTGCGCAGCTTGCGCAAAGGCGGATTCAAGGCGCCGATCATCATGCTGACGGGCCACGACACCGATTCCGACACCATTCTCGGCCTCGAATCCGGGGCCAATGATTACGTGGCAAAGCCGTTCCGGTTTGCGGTGCTGCTGGCGCGGATCCGCGCGCAACTGCGCCAGCATGAGGCCAGCGAAGACGCGGTGTTTTCGATGGGCCCCTACAGCTTCCGGCCCGGCTCGAAGATGCTGACCGGCGCCAACGCCAGGAAGGTGCGGCTGACCGAGAAGGAAACCGCCATCCTGAGGTTTCTGTACCGCGCCGGGCAGTTGCCGGTGTCGCGTGAGACGCTGCTGCAGGAAGTCTGGGGCTATAATTCCGGCGTCACCACCCATACGCTGGAAACCCATATCTACCGGCTGCGCCAGAAGATCGAGAAGGACGCCGCCAACCCGGAGATTCTGGTGACGGAAGCCGGTGGCTACAAGCTGGTGCCATGATACGATTCGCTCCATCGATTCGTAACGAGCGTCGGCTTTCAGGGCGTCACCCGGACCTCCATGTCGATCGAAGATGATGTTGCGCTGCTGGAGCGCGTCCCGACCTTGCGCCTGCTGGGACGGGAAGCCTTGCGCGTGCTCGCGATCGGCTCCGAGCACCGCGAATTCGCGCGCGGCGATCGCCTGTTCAATGCCGGCGACGATTCCGACTGCGGCTACGTCGTGCAGCGCGGCGCGTTCCGGATCAGCTTTGAAGACGGCACTGCGGAAGTGATCGCCGGTCCGGGTACGCTGATCGGCGAACTGGCGCTGATCGTTCCGATGCCGCGGCCGGCGAGCGCGATCTCGCTGGAATTTTCCAGCGTGATCCGTCTGGCCCGCACCATGTTTTCGCGGGTGTTGGAAAGCGATCCCGCCGCCGCGCGCCGGCTGCGCGACGAATTCGCCGGCCGCACCAGCCAGATCGCCAGCGATATACTAATGGCCGGCGCCAAGCTGAGCATCTGAGTTTCGCCGGGACGACGCATGCTGATGCAGCGTGCGAAGCTCTACAGCTCCAGCATCACCGTCACCGGCACGTGATCCGATGGCCGCTCCCAGCCGCGGGCTTCACGCGTGATCCTGAAATCACGGACGCATTCGCCGAGCGCGCGGGAGACCCAGATGTGGTCAAGGCGGCGGCCGCGGTCGGCGACCGTCCAGTCGGCGGCGCGATAGCTCCACCATGTGTAGACTTTTTCCGACTGCGGAATGCGCGACCGCGCGACGTCGATCCAGTCGCCCTCGGCCTGCGCGCTGAGCAGTTTCTCGCACTCGATCGGCGTATGCGATACGACTTTCAGCAATTGCCTGTGTGACCAGACGTCATGCTCGTGCGGCGCAACGTTGAGGTCGCCGACCAGAACGTGCCGTTGATCGCCGCGCGGATGCAGCGGCCCGCATGCCTTCATCTCGTCGAGAAAGGCGAGCTTGTGCTGGAACTTCGGATTGAGCGCCGGGTCGGGAATATCGCCGCCGGCTGGGACGTAGAAGTTATGCAGCACCAGCGGTTTGCGTATCTGCGCCTTGTCGCCGAAGGCCACCGAGACGTGCCGCGAATCGATCTTGTCGCAGAAGCTGCGGATATGCGTTGCGTCGAACGGCAGCTTCGAGATCACGGCGACGCCATGATAGCCCTTCTGCCCGTTCAGCGCGACGTGCTCGTAACCAAGCCGCTTGAAGCGCTTGAGCGGAAAGGCGTCGTCGGGACATTTGGTTTCCTGCAGGCACAACACGTCCGGCCGCACCGCCTTGATAAATTTCGCGACGAGGCCGATGCGCAGGCGGACCGAGTTGATATTCCACGTGGTCAGGGTGAATTGCATGCCGTTCCTTGTTGCCCGTCATTGCGGGAAGCGCAAGCGACGACGCAATCCGGTCTTCCGCGCGGCCGGCCGGACTGCTTCGCTTCACCCGCAATGACGGCAGGGTCGTGACTGGCAGCAGAAAATCCGGTATTTCATGAACGAACTTGAAGATTGCCGGATTTACCGATGAAGCCGCGGATGACCAACCTGATGATCGGCTCGCTGACCCTGGTCCTGATCGCCAGCGGATTTGGCGCCGTGCTCGGCTATCAGAAATTCGCCGGCGCCAAGCAGCGAATTCCGCTCCGCGTGATTTTCGAAGGTTCGGCGTCCGGTCTGCGCAAGGGAGGCAGCGTCAATTTCGGCGGCATCCGGGTGGGAGAGGTGGTCTCGCTCAAGCTGGACAATCCCCGCCGTGTCGTGGCCCTCGCCATGATCGACAACAGCGCGCCGGTTCGCAAGGACACGCTGGCGGGCCTGGAATTTCAGGGACTCACGGGTATAGCCGCGCTGTCGCTGGTCGGCGGCTCGCCCGAAGCACCACCGGTTCCATTGGACGAGGACGGCGTTCCGGTGCTGACCGCCGATCCGGACGCGACGCAGGACGTGGAGACCAAGATCAAAGCGGCGCTGCGCAACGTCGACAAGGTCATCGCGGACAATCAGGCCGATCTGAAAGATACGCTGCTCAATCTCGAAACGTTTACGGCGTCGCTGGCGACCAATGGCAAAAACATCGACGACGTGGTGCGGCGTGCTGAAACCGGCGTCGGCGCCGTCGACCTCGGCCTTGCCAAAACCGACGACCTCCTGAGCCGTGCCGGGCGCATCGATTTCGCCGAATTGCTTCCGGCCGTGAAATCGCTGCGGGAGCTCGCCGAAAGCTTCGACAAAAAGTCCGGAGCTTTTATGGCCGACGGCCGGCGCATGCTCGGCGATATCAGCGCGTCGGTGAACAAGAAACTCGGTGGGCCGCGCCGGTAGCTGCGGCGCGGTGCGGAAAACGGCAAAGGACGGCCCTACCGCCGGGCCGCGGTAAAGACGCCGCCGCCGACGTAGTTGGTGCCTTGGATCACGACGCTCCCGCCCATCTCTCCGACCGGATTGGTCGGGGAGCGGTAGAAGCTGCCGACCAGGCCCATCTGCCGGTTGCCGACATTCCCAGCAAGCGCGCCGGCGAAATTGGCGGTGTTGCCCTGAAGCGCAACGGTTCCGGAATAATTCGTACTATCGAGACCGGTAACGGCAACGGCGCCGGTCCGCGTTCCGAAGTTGACCTCGTTGGAAAAATTGCCGGCCGCGGCCTTTAGGGCGTTCGACCCGCTGCTTCCGACATTGGCGACGACCTGGCCGATATAGGTGGCGGTACCGGTGACCGGCACGTCGCTGGCCTGGGCCGGACGTCCTGCAACCCACAGCCCGAAAATCGATTCGGTGTTGGTGGGATTGCGGACCGACCAGAATCCCCAACGCGTGTAATCGCATTGGCAGAGGGTCAGGTCCGCCTTGCCGGCCGCCGCCGCCAGTTGCTTGGCTGCATCGGGGGAAACATTGTTCATTTCGCCGCTATAGGGGATGCCGTTGAAGGTGCCGCCTTGCTTGGATTGCGCCGAAAAATTGTTGTAGTTGGTATAGACGCTGGCGGTCGGGTCCATCGGATCCGTCGAGCCGAACTGAAACGTGTCCCGGGTGTTGCCGAACGCCGTGAAGTTCGCCTGAACTTTGTTACCGGTTGCGTCCAGCACGACCTGGGCCGTTCCGGCGACGGGGGTGTTGTTGATCCCGTCGGCTTTGACTTGATCCACAGCGCCGACGAAACCGTTCAGGGTCACCGAGGGACGCGGATCGATGACGGGCCGCTGGTCGGCAATCGTTTGCGCGGCGGCGGTCTGTGCCGAGGTCTGGATCGTCTGTGTGAGATTGGTGTTGGTCGTCGCCGTCTGCACATTCACCGGCGCAATTGGCGGCGGCGGCGTCAGCGCGCCCGCGACCGACGCGCTCGTCGATCCCGTGGCGCGGCGTTCGGCTGCCGCGACATTGCCGCGCGAGGCCGTTCCCGCCGATACGCCGCCGGTTTGTCCTCCGGCGCTCTGGAATAGCTGAAGCATCGCGGTCACGAAGCCGGGCGGCGGCGGCCCGGGCGGGGTCGGCGGGTTTCCGTTCCCGGTCTGCGTATATTCGTTGGCGCCGAGCGTGACGGTGACGCCGCCGGAGGTGACCGACGTCGAACCATAGCCGGCATAGACGCTCGGCCCGTTCACGATAGCGACGCCGCCGCGAATGCCGATCGTCGCCGTGGGAGTCTTGATTTCAGCATTGCCGTTATGGCTGATCAGGCCGCCGACGAAACGCATCGCGCCCTTGCCGACGGTGGCGGCCAGATTGCCGGTGCCGGCTTTCGGATCGAACACATACTCGTCGATGGTCACGTCGCTGTTGGGGCCGACGGTCATCGAGGTCTTGTCGATAAAGAGCACCTGGACCGAGCCGCTTGCCGTGGTCCGGACGCGTTCCTTGTGCGCGATCGACGATCCGATGCTGATGGTGCGCAGGTTGACGGTCGCGGCGGGATTGACCGCAGAGGCGGTGCCGACAACCTGTTCGGCAGATGCGGGAACGCCCAAGGTTGCGGCCGCCGACAGCGCAAGGGCCATTTTCACGTTCTGGAGCCTGGTCATCACCGTCATCCTAACCCTCAGAACCGCAGCGTCGGCCCGAAGCCGATGGAAAAATTCGACGTGGTGAAATTGGGCAGGCTGGAGTTGATCTTGATATACTGGACTTGCGTTCTAATGCCGACATTATCGACGAGCTGCGCGTCGAAGATGACGCCGTAGCGCTGCTCGCGATCATGGCGGATGGTTATCGGATCGATAATCGGGTTGGGCACGATGTAATCGGCCCAGCTATAGCCCACGGTGGGCGCGACCACGTATTGACGCGGCGTGCCGAACAGGTTGAGCGCAAACTCGAACGGAAAGGCGACATCGATCGAGTAGCGGTGGTAGCTGTTGTAATCGAAAATCGCCCGGTTCTCGTCGTAGCCGGCGCGCCCCACCCAATGCAATCCCGGCATCAGCGTGAAATCGGTGATCACCGCGGAGGTCAGAAGACCGCCGGTCTGCTGGCTCGCGGTCGGATAATTGAACGAGTCCGAGAAGTTTCGACGGCGGCCTTCGACGTAGCCCTCGATCAAGCCGACATTGCCGATGGTAGAGCGAGCCGAGACGCCGGCGCCGCCTGCACTGAAATAATTCGCATCTCCGAGCCAGACCTGGTCGCCGATCCCGTAAAATTTGAAGGAGGCGTTCTGGCCCAGCGCGATGCGCGGTCCGACCAGAAGTTCGACGACACCCAGATTGAACTGATCGAGCACGAACTGACGTGAGTTCAGCCCGACGAATGTCGCCTCGATCGCATCGCCGCGCATGCTGGTCTTGTATGCGTAGGTTGCGGCCAGCACCTGGAAGGAATTCCAGTCGGGCCGCTTGCCGAACTTGTTGTCGAGGATGGCGTCCTGACCGAGCGCGCGCACCAGCTGGCCGTCGGGTCCGACATTGGCGTTGGTCTGGTAGCGCAGGCCTGCGTTGAAGAAGACGCTGTATTCGTATTTCGCAAGCCGGCGGTCGATCTCCGCCAGATAGGCCCGGACCTGCGCACGAATGTCGTCGGGGGTGCTCGCCGACTGGGTGGCTGCCTGAAAATAGCCGCGCGCCAGTTCGTAGGAGCCCAGCTTGAAATAGAGCACGCCGAGCTCGAGTTTCACGCGCGGCAGGTCGGGATTGAAGAACAGCATCCGCTCGAGCGCGCCGATCGCGGCCTCATAGTCGCCGCGCGCGACCGCCTGTTCGGCGAACTTGAAGCTCACATCCAGATTGGATGGGCTTTTGTACATCTGCTGAAACAGCGCGTCGTAGTCGTACTGAACGACCGAGGTCCCTATCACGGCCGCGCCAGCCGGCTGCTGCGCGCCCGCATTGGAAAAAGCCGCGCTTGCAAGCGCGCAGCCGATCGCTGCCTTGAGTACTGAAATAAACTTCACGCCGGCCCCAATTGCTAGCGAGAAACCCGTCTTCCATCTGCGTGGAATAATAAAGTTTCCGCAATCTAATGCGATCAGCTTAGCTAGGCGTGCCTGAAAAAGAAGGCCTGACCGGAGGAAGTGGTGGGGTTTTCCGCGATGCGTAACTTTTAAGTCACAGGCGGCAGATCATCCGGTCATGCGTCGGCGCCCGGCGTTCTAGCCCGGCGGCGCCGAATAATTGGTGAAATCGATCTTGAACAGGCCGGGATCGGGCTTCTTCGAGGTATCCAGGTTATATACCGCAACGGTGGTGTCGTAGCCTTGCGGGTCGGTTACGGTCCACTGCTTGAGCTGGTTATCCTTGGCGCCGAGCATCAGCATCAGCCGGCTGGTGCCGATCACCGCGCTCTTTTCCTCGATGGTGACGCTGATGAACTGATCGTCGGCGGTGATGTTGACGACATTGGTGTCCTTCAACAGGTCGATCCGGTCCGACAGCAGATAGCGTAGCGGCGTCTGCGACAGCGGATAGATGTCCTGCGTCGCGAGCTTGCGGTCGCGCACCGCCAGCGAGGATCCGTCGGCGATCATCGCAATCGGAGTCGGCGCGTCATATTCGAAACGCACCTTGCCGGGCTTCTGGATATAGAAGTCGCCTTTGGTCCTGGTGCCGTCCGGACCAACCTGGACAAAATTACCGACCAGCGTGCTCAGCGACGACAGGTAGGTGCTGACCTTGGCCGCTTGCGCCTTCTGGTTGGCGTCGAAGGTCGCGAAAATATTGGCCGGCACGTTGCGGCGCGGATCGGGAATGACCGGATCGGGCACGATGGTGGTCGCCGCCGTGGTCAGGGGCGCCCTCGCCTGTGCGTCGGATACCGATGGCGCGACCCCAGGGCGCGCTTTCGGCGCCGGCTTCGGGACCGGAATGGCTTGCGCCGCGGCAGCGCCGGCCATCGACACCGTGACCAGCGCGGCGAACCCGGCACGCAGAAAGCCCTGAACTGAAAACAACGGCCCGGCCCGGTTTGTCGGAAATTTATGCAAGGTTACGTCCTGTTGAGGGGGTGCATTTTACAGCGCTTTCAGCGCAATTGGATATCGTTTTTGCGTGAGCAGGATGATGCATTTCAAAACCCGCCCTCTTCTTCCTCGACCAGAATTTCGCGCTTTCCGGCGTGGTTGGCCTGCCCGACAATGCCCTCGAGTTCCATCCGCTCCATCAGCGACGCCGCGCGGTTATAGCCGATCTGCAACCGCCGCTGGATATAGCTGGTGGAAGCCTTGCGGTCGCGCTTGACGATCGCAACCGCCTGGGCGAACAGGTCGGCACCCTCGGTCCCGCCCATGCCGGTGGAATCGAACACCGCGCCGTCCTCATCGGTCGGCTCTTCCGCGGTGACGGCTTCGAGATATTCGGGTTGGCCCTGGGTCTTGAGGTGGCGCACGACTTTCTCGACCTCTTCGTCTGACACGAACGGTCCGTGCACGCGGCTGATGCGTCCGCCGCCGGCCATATAGAGCATATCGCCCTGGCCCAGCAGCTGTTCGGCGCCCATCTCGCCCAAGATGGTGCGGCTGTCGATTTTCGAGGTGACCTGAAACGAGATGCGGGTCGGGAAGTTCGCCTTGATGGTGCCGGTGATGACGTCCACCGACGGACGTTGCGTGGCGAGAATGACGTGCAGGCCGGCGGCGCGCGCCATCTGCGCCAGCCGCTGCACCGCGCCTTCGATGTCCTTGCCGGCGACCATCATCAGGTCGGCCATTTCGTCGACGATAATGACGATGTAAGGCAACGGTTCGAGGTCGAGGGTTTCTTCTTCATAGATCGCCTTGCCGGTTTCCTTGTCGAAGCCGGTATGCACCGTGCGCGTCAGCTTCTCGCCCTTGGCTTTGGCTTCGAGCAGGCGCTGGTTGTAACCGTCGATGTTGCGCACCCCGAGTTTGGACATTTTCTTGTAGCGCTCTTCCATCTCGCGCACCGCCCACTTCAGCGCGACGACGGCTTTCTTCGGATCGGTGACGACGGGCGTCAGCAAATGCGGGATGCCGTCATAGACCGAGAGCTCGAGCATCTTCGGGTCGACCATGATCAGGCGGCACTGATCGGGCCGCAGCCGATACACCAGGCTCAAAATCATGGTGTTGATCGCGACCGATTTTCCGGAGCCGGTAGTGCCGGCGATGAGCATATGCGGCGTGCGCGCCAGATCGATGATGATGGATTCGCCGCCGATATTCTTGCCGAGGCACAGCGGCAGCTTGATGGCGTCGTTGGTTTCCTTGGCGGTGAGCAGCTCGCGCAAATAAACCTTTTCCCGGTGCGGGTTCGGCAGTTCGATGCCGATGGCATTGCGGCCCGGTACCACGGCGACGCGCGCCGACAGCGCGCTCATCGAGCGCGCAATATCGTCCGCCAGTCCGATCACCCGCGACGACTTGATGCCGGGGGCCGGCTCCAGTTCGTACAGCGTTACCACCGGGCCGGGATTGGCCTTGACGATCTCGCCGCGAACGCCGAAATCGCCGAGCACCCCTTCCAGCGCGCGCGAATTGGCGTCGAGATCGGCCTTGCTCAGCGGCTGGCGATCGGATGCCTTCGGCGCGGTAAGCACATTCACCGACGGCAGTTCGAACTTGTCTGATGATTTCCGCTGCGGACCGCGCGGCGCAGCCTTCTTGCGCGGCGCGCGGGCGACCGGGGCCTCTTCGCCGTCGTCTTCCTCGCCGCCGCCCTCGAACGCATCGTCGGCCCGGGGCGCCAGCGACGGTGCGACGCCGGGGTTCAAACTCGGTTCCTGGCGATCGAAGGCGGAAGCGCGCGAGCTCGGCGCGCTCGATACCAGCGATGTGTAGGCCAGCGCCAGCAAGCGCCCGATCCGCGCTTTCGCGCTCATCGCCGCATGAACGATCCATCCCAGCGCCGCCGAGCCGCGGTCGTCCTCCTCAATGAACGGCGCGTCGTCGTCCTCGATCGGCGTCAGCTCCTGTTCTTTTGTCCGCGCGCCGAAACCACCGGCGAACAGCAGTGTCGCAATCATCGCGGCGCCAAGAATAAATCCGAACACCAGCCGATAGGCGAAACCCGGCGGGCCGAATACCATGGCGGGCGCACGCACCAGCGCGTCGCCGACCACGCCGCCAAGGCCGGTCGGCAACGGCCATGCGCCGCCATGTGGCCAGCAACTGGCAAATCCGGCCGCGATCACGGTGCAGAGAATCCAGCATGCGATGCGCAGCGCCTCGCGATCGAAATTCCGGTGCGTCAGCATGCGCCAGCCCCAGATCGCCACCGGCAGGACCAGCATGATGGCGCCGAGGCCGAGGATTTGCATGGAAAGATCAGCGGCGATCGCACCGGGATAACCGACGATGTTGCGGATCGATCGCGAGGTGGCGTGGCTGAGGCTCGGGTCCTGCACCGACCACGTCATCAGCGCGGCCGCGGCGACCCCGGACAGGCTGAGCAATGCGAGGCCCGCCAGTTCGCGCAAGCGCCGCGCCAAAGCTTCGCGGATCGAAGCCGGCAACTGGCCGACGATGGGAATGACGCGTTCGATCGCCGGCATGCTCATGGCGCTCCGCGATGATCGAGCGTCTGCACCAGCCGGTGCAGCGCTTCGGCAATGGTGTCGCTGTCCTGCACCAATGCCAGCCGGATGTAGTCAAGGCCGGGATTGCTGCCGTCGGGCTGCTGCTGCGCAAGGTAGCTTCCAGGCAGCACGCGCACGCCGGCGTCCTTGTACAGTTTCAGCGTCACCGCCTCATCGCCGCCATACGACGAGATGTCGAGCCAGACGCAGAAGCCGCCGGCCGGACGATGATAGCCGTAGCGGCTGCCGAGGATCTGATCGGCGAGATCGAATTTGGTGCGATAGAGCCGCCGGTTCTCCTCGACATGCGCCTCGTCGCTGTAGGCGGCGACGGCGACATGCTGCAGCGGCACCGGCACCTGGGGGGCCGCGACGTTGCGCAGCTCGAGATAGGTGCTGAGAAATTTCCTGTCGCCGGCGGCGAAGCCGACCCGCATGCCCGGCAGGTTCGAACGTTTTGAGAGCGACTGGAATGCGACCACGTTGTTGAAGTCGGGCCCGGCCACTTCCAGCATGCTGCCCGGAGCCTGCTTGGTATAGATTTCCGAATAGCACTCGTCGCTGAGAATCATGAAGCCGTGGCGGCTGGCGAGCTGGTACAGGCGGCTGAGATATTCGCGCGATGCCACCGCGCCCTGCGGGTTGGCCGGCGAGGCGATGTAGAACGCGACCGTGCGCGCCAACAGGCCGTCGTCCAGCGCATCGAGGTCCGGCAAAAATCCGTTGGCGAGCGTGGTCGGAAGATAAACATGTTCGCAGCCCGCGGCACGGGCGCCGGCGCCATAGGCCGGATAGAACGGGTTCGGCATCAGGATCGCCGGCCTTCCCTTGCGCTCCGTGACGGTACGGGCGGCAGTGATGGCGGCGAAAAACAATCCCTCCCGGCTGCCGTTCAGCACCAGCAACTCGCTCTCGGGATCGACCGGCCGCGGCAGCTTGAAGCGGGTGCCCAGCCAGTTGGCGGCGGCGCGACGAAACGGCTCGATGCCCTTGGCCAAGGGGTAACGTCCGAAATCGGCGAGGTTTTTGGCCAGCACGGGCCCGACGAAAGCAGGCATCGGATGCCGCGGCTCGCCGAGCGAAAGCATGATCTCCGGCTTACCCGGCTGGTACGGGGCCAGCAATTCGGTCACCCGCACAAAGGGCGAGCGTTCGGGTCGACCGGCGGGCTGTTGGCTGCCGGCGCCTTGCGCCGGACCGGATGAGACGGTCATTGCCATTGGGTAGCGCCAGCACTCTAAAGGGCGGCCGATCGCATGGATAGCCGGCCGGAAACGGATTAGACCACCATAGATACGGCGAGGTTAAGACGCGATTAACCATCGACGGTTGTGGTGATTTTGCTACGGAATCCCATATCTGGGAATACGGTACGCTGGCTCAGGCTTGCCCAAAGTCAGGGCTAGCCGGTCTGAACGATCGGAGTTGACCATGTCAGCGGTAAACCGCCTCCGCCGCTCCCGCCGACTTCTATTCTAAAAGGCGGGCTTCCGCGATCGACGCCGGCGCCCCGCCCAGGCGCTCGTAATCTACGACCGGTAGTAGAGCCAGTCGGCCGCCGCCGCGATGGCTGGGGCGGCGAGCCCGCAAAAATATCTTTCGCCAAGTAATCTGCTGCGCCGATTTATGAGCAATTGATATCTGGCCATGTCCGGAATGGATATTTCCGCTGCCTTGTCCAACGAAATCCCGTCCGTTGCGTGCCGAGCGAGGACACTGGGCTGATGGGCGTTCCGGCATTTCAGATCGTCTCATGCCACGATCATCCGGGTACTGTTTCGGAGTTGTATTTTGTCGCTTCCCATAAAAGAAAGGGGCCCCAGCTTGCGCTGGAGCCCCTCAACGGTCAGGGCATTGCCGGGTATGTGCCCGAACCGGAGTTGCGGGCGCGGTCTCTTGTAGAAGCATGATCTTTTCGGAAAACCGGAAATCCACTTTTCCGGATCATGCTGCAAGACCGCGCCCTGGGAGAACCTTACATGTTGTAGGCGCGCTCGGTATGCTCGGTGAGGTCGAGGCCTTCGCGCTCGACTTCGACCGAGGCGCGCAGCCCGACGATGACGTCGACCACCTTGTAGAGGATCGCCGAACCGACGCCCGAGACCACCAGCGTGGTGCCGACGCCCCAGACTTGCGAGATCATCTGGGCGACCAGGTCGTAGTCCGCGATCTTGCCGGTGGTGTAGTCCATGATGCCGGTGCCGCCGAGGGCCGGATTGACCAGGATGCCGGTGCCAAGCGCGCCGACGATGCCGCCGATGCAGTGGACGCCGAACACGTCGAGCGAGTCGT
>NZ_CAXUNQ010000020.1:53539-75329 GCF_964252615.1 uncultured Bradyrhizobium sp. | reverse complement strand
TCTGCGAAGCGGCATGAAGAATGCCGCATCGCGCCCGGGACACGGGGAGGTCGTCCTTGCCGGGCTTGACCCGGCAATCCATCCTCTTCCGAAGATGGATGGATACGCGGGTCAAGTCCGCGTATGACGAGATGGGTGAATCGGTTAGCGCTTGACCCGGCCATCCGTCTTTTGAAAGACTCTTGCGAAGAGATGGATGCGCGGGGTCAAGCCCGCGCATGACGGGAGATTTGTTTTTCATACCGCCCCGGTTTTGCAGCGACCGCTCCGCGAAGGGCTAGGCGCTACGCTGCGTCCGGGGCGCGGATCGTTCACCAAGTAGAAACACCCCTGCGATAATCTCTCCGGCATCACCTCGGGGGAGGGGCTCTTGACGTTTTCAGCATTCGCGCGGCGCGCGATTTTTGCCGTTGCCTTGATTTTCGCAAACGCCGGCCTGCATTTTGCCGGTCTCGCACAGGCGGCCGGCGCGTTCGCCGTGGGCAAATGCGGCGCCTATGGCCAGGCGTTCGACTATCCGGCCGAGGCAGGTGCGCTCGCCGCGGCCCGCAAGCAATGCAAGGGTCAGTGCACCACGGTGACGATGAAGCGGGCCTGCGCGGCGTTTGCCGTCGACATGACCAACCCCTGCGGCGCCCACGGCTATGCCGTCAAACCGCAGATATCCACGTCGCTGAACGCCGCGACAAAGCAGTGCTACGACTTCGGCGGCAAGGAATGCGTCATCCGCGCCTGGGCCTGCGACGCCAAGGGATAATTCCCTGATAGCGTGGGATCGGTTGAGCGCAGCGGAACACTGCACAGCGGGCGCCGCTGCGATGCGCGCGACGGATCCGCGACGGCGCTGGCGCAGTTTCCTCACCTCATGGTCGCTCCCTTCATCGCCGCGGTGATCTGGCACGGCCTGTTCAAACGGCCGTCGGGCTGATGCTCCGAGACTATTCCTGTGGACGTCACCCGCCTCCGCCGCGTCAGCCTGCGGACATCGATCGGAGATCGGAGAGCCTATGCGGCGCCCTTAGAAAGCGACCGAGCGAAAAGGCCGCCAGATCGACGGCGGAATGGCCATGGGCCGCGATCTGCGCCAAGACCTCTCCTATCGCCGGCGCGAACTTGAAGCCGTGTCCCGAGCAGGCGCTGGCAAAAACAACATCTTCATTCTCGATCGATCGATCGATCGATAATAAAGTTCTCGTCGGGCGTCATCGTATAGATGCAGGAGGTGCCGCGTGCCTCGCGGACGAGCCCTGGAAGCGTGGGATTGAACGCTTGCCACAACTCGTCGGCTTCCTCGCGGCGCGCGGGTGGACGGGGCTGGTCCAGGTCGACGTCGGAAAGTTGCTTGTTGTGGAAGCCTATCTTTACCCCGCCGCGAACGTCGCGCCATTTCGGCAATCCGTAAACGAGAGAGCCATCGGTTGTCTCAAGCAAGAAAAGCGGAAAACGCTCGACGGCGAAATTTGTCGCGCTGCCCGGAACCGGATCAAACCAGAAAACCGGAATCCGCTGTGGTCTGAATAATGTTCCGACATCGTGGGGCAAAAGCCGCGGCAGCCACGGACCCGCGGTAACGATCGCCTTGCCGCAGTGAATCGACCAGCCGCGGCCCTCGATCGCGAGACTCTCGCGTCCCTTGCGATTGATGGCGGTAACGGGGTCGCCATAAGCGATCGTCGCGCCGGCTGCCACGGCAAGCCGGAGGAAAGCCAGTCGCGCGCTCTCGGCAAAGAGCATAAGCGCGCTTGGTTCGAACACGCCCTCGACATCGTCACCAATCTGGAACGCAGGGAAGCGTGCGCGGATCTCGGTGGCGTCCAGAGCTTCGTGCTCGATCCCGCAATTCCGGGCCGTTTTCAGAGATTTGCGGACAAGCGCACTTTTCGGCGACCCAAGGAACAGCCCACCCGTTCGATGACACACTTCCTGATCTGTCGCCTCGTTCAGCGCAAGCCAGCCGTCAAAGGCGCGATTGAGCAAAGGCACATAGTGTTCTCCCTCCCAATACGCCCGACGAAAGATCCGCGTGTCGCCGTGGGAGGAACCCTCGACATGCGAGGGGCCGCGGGCATCGATGCCGACGACCTTTAGCCCCACGCGCGCAAGGTGGTAGAGCGCCGCGGCTCCCATGATCCCAAGGCCAATGACGACGGCGTCGGAGGTCGGTCTGGCAATCATGGCGCATTCTCCCATTGTAGTGGTTTCTAGACTTCTGAGGGAACGGCCACGCCGGCTAGGGATGAAGACCGACGTCGATGTGTGCGAGCAGCTTCGATCAGTACGATGCCGAGCGCCACCCAGATGAGGACAAGACTTGCGACGGTGTTTGTGCTCAGCACCTGCTTGTAGAACGTCACGGCTAGAATGAACTGTGTAGTCGGCAATATATATTGGAAGAATCCCAGGGTCGACAACGGCAACGCACGGTTTGCCACGGAGAACAACCACAGCGGTATGATGGAAACGACACCGCATGCGAGGAGGATCGCGACCTGACCGTTGGGCGCAGTGAGGGGGTAGCTGAAAGATATTAGCCCGAGGCTGGATGCGATAAGGATAGCGGCGGCGAGCACAGCCGTTTCAACGGCCAATCCGGGAACCGCGCCAAGTGGCCCGAGTTTGCGGAGGATGCTATAGCAGCCAAAGCTCAGCGCGATCGCGGCATATACCCAGACATTGAGCTCGGCGCTTCTGATAATGAGGAGGAAGACGGCGGCAATCATGATCAGAACGGCTACGCTCTTGGCTCTTGTCAGGCGCTCTCGAAGGAAAATGGTCCCGCACGCAACACTTAAGAGCGGTGCAATGAGATAACCGAGCCCGGTTTCCACGACTTGGCCGTGGATCGAGCCCCAAATGAACGCGCTCCAGTTCACCGCAATGGAAATTCCTGAAAGCGAATAAATCAGAGCGTTTCGTGGAACCGCCGCCTCTCGTATCGTGCTGCCGAGATTGCCCGCAAGCAGAAGTATGGCGAGCAGGACGATAAGTGATAAGAGAATGCGGTAGGCTAGCAGTTCAGGGGCGCTGACGGCTCCTAAAAGACGCCAGTAAAGAGCTGATACTCCCCAGAAGAAATAAGCGAACGTTGCTGAAAATATCCCCTTCGATGTCGTGTTTTCGTGGTCATTCATCAATTTAGTTCCTCGTTGTGAGAGGTTGTTACAGATCGACAACCACCACCTCGGTTATCTCGTAGAACCAAGTGAAATGATTGCCTACCCTGAGGAACGCGGATCGGTGCGCGTGGCGCCATTGCTCGAATTCTTCGAGTAAGTCAGGCGTCGCGTTCTGCCAAGATGGTGTGTAGAACAATAAAGGGATCTCCACGCGCTCCAGCAGTTTGAACCTCAGCTTTTGCCTATCGCCTTGCAGTCTCTTGTTGCCACGGTTGAGAACGTCCGCAATCCCCACGAGAGAGTTGAGACCCACGATCGCCCGTCCGCCCGAAGCTAGGCGACCCGGAAGCTGCGCAAGGAATTCGACCAGCACGTCGTCGCCATAGAACATGGCGCTGAGATCGAGACCATTGGCGGAGTGGCGAAGCTTCGATTTCAGTGTTTCCGACGGAGAACGCCAGCCCGGAGGGTTGAAAACGATCAGGTCAAACCGCTTGTCCCATCGCGTTTGCAGTGCTTCGAACAGGTTGCCTGCCCGGTAAGAGACGATCGTGTCACCGAAATTGCGTATCTCATTCGCTCGCGCTGTCGTTACCGCTATGTCCGAAATGTCGGTCGCGATAATGCGAGTGGCTCCCATTTCGCGCATCAGCAGCGCTTGTACGCCGCTGCCGGTTCCAAGGTCCAGAATGCTACCCTGCAGTTCGCTGTGCTGAAGCGCTTTGAGCAGGTGGCAGCCGAGCGCAAGCCCGGCATCACTTACGCGGAACACTTCTGGATTGTCGGCAAGAGAGAAGAGGTGCCCCAAGCCAAGGTAAACGTCATAGCGCGCTTCGGCTGGCAAATTCTGCGCGGAGATTGCGTGCGTATCGTATGCAGCGATCGGCGTCATGAAAGCCTCATGTCGTTGAGATTCGGTTGAATTGATCCGACAGCTGACGCGAGCGGGCGGTCGACGCGGCGAGTGCCTCGAGCACAACTAGCTTCAGCCGACCAGCTTCGAACGCTGCAATGCCGCGTTCCGTGGTGCCACCAGGCGTCATAACTTCTCGGCAAAGTGCACTGGGCGAGCGCCGAGACTTGACAATAAGCTGGGCGGTGCCTTGAAACACCTCAGTCGTCAGGCGAACGGCCTCGTCCTGCGAAAAACCTTGCGCTTCGGCGAATATGCAGAATGCATCGGCGAAGTAACTCACGAAAGCCGGACCGCCGCCGCAGATTGCGGTTGCAGGGTCGACCATTTCCTCGCTGCCTACTCTCATGGACGTGCCGATTGCCGAAAGGATCTTGTGCGTGCGTTTAAGGGTCTCGGGCGTGACGGTCGGCGGTGCGTAGAACACGGTCAGCCCGTGGCCGATCTCCGCGGGTGTATTGGGGATCGTCCGCACGACCTGATTGCCGCCGAGTGCATCGGAGATGGTTGCGATGCGGACGCCGGCCATGACCGAGATGATCGGAACGTTCTCGGGAATGCGAGCGCGCGCGGTTGCCGCGAAATCGAGGAAAACCTGTGGCGGGATCGCGAGTACGATCGCATCGCCGACCGCCGCTTCCAGATTTGCCGTCGACGAGAGCCCGAAGTCGGATTGCAGCCGAGCGCGGCGTATTTCGCTTCGCTCGACAATAACAAGTTCGCCTTCCGGTTGCGAATTACGCAACCCGCGTATGATCGCCAGACCCATATGGCCCGCACCTACGATCACATTGCGAGTTGGTTTTGGCACTGATTATTCCGATATTTTCATTTTCCGCTGCCTGCGGCGCGGTTTTGCGCTTGCTCTAGCCTCGCAGGTTGCCTGACAAATCATGATCCCGACAAACCAGAAAAACACCGCAAGCCACTCAAAAAAACTACCGTGACAGAAGCGCTGCGATGGTGACGATGCCGTCGATTTCTCGGGTTGATGAATCGGCGTCATCTACCTCGAGACTCGGAAGTGACGCTGAATGCCATGGCAAATGTCCCCGGTCTGCTGGGCATACGTTGGCGAAGCTCAATGTCTCCGGAGCAATCGATGGTGGAGACATTCCCGTCCGGTTATCACCCATGACGCCCTAGGATTGATGCAAATGATCCGCTGGTTCAAGCAGCTTTGGTGCGCCCATCGCGGCCATCCTTACCCGACGATCACAGTTCCGAATGCTGGAACGCGTCCGCTAGACCGGAAAACTGATCAGACATTCTGTCGGAATTGCCGAGCGCTGCTCTACACCGAATTCACCGATAATGCCGGAACGCAACAGATAAGTCGTAGCTAACTCTCCGCTCCCGGCTTTTTGCCTGCGCCGATACCGAGCAGCGACTGAAGGCTTGAACGGCTAGAAGCGCCAGTGGAAGCGAGCTGTCATATCGGTTTGATAGTCCACAGAAAGACTAATGCGCCGGTTCTTAAAAAATTATGCTATTGTAAGTTGTTGATAAGAGGATCACACTACTCGCAATCTTGCGTTGTCGATTGGGAGAGGAAACAGCAGATGTCCTATCGAATGCCACCGCTAAATGCACTGCGGGCCTTCGAAGCCTCGGCGCGCCACCTCAGCTTCAAACAGGCCGCTAACGAACTCAACGTGACGGCCGGTGCGGTGAGCCAGCACGTGAAATCCCTCGAGGATCTGTTGGGCGTAAAGCTCTTTCGGCGCCTTCACAAATCGTTGGCTATGACGCAGGCGGGGCAATCCTATTTGCCGGCGCTGCGAAATGCGTTCAGTATCATCTCGGACTCCACCCAAAGGATTGCATCAAAGCGCTCGGCAGAGGTGTTCTCGATCGGAGTGCAAGCCGCATTTGCAGTAAAGTGGTTGTTTCCCCACCTTCCGCTGTTCTTGCGGAACAACCCCCATGTCGATGTGCGGCTGGGCTCCTCCATCGAGCTCGAGGAAGTTCGCCAAGGCGTGGTCGATGCGGTAATTCGCTACGGAACCGGCCATTTCCCTGGGTTCCGGAGCACGCTAATCCGTCCGGAGCGGCTGGATCCGGTGTGCAGCCCTCGCCTGCTGGCAAGCGGCCCGCCTCTGGCGAAACCGGAAGACCTGCAGCACCATATGCTGCTGCACGATGAGTTTCGCGAGAGTTGGAGAACGTGGTGTGCTGCTCGGGAGATAGACGGCCTGGACCTTACGAAAGGTCTGTGCTTCGCCGATGAGCATCTCGCATTGAAAGCGGCGATTGAAGGGTTCGGCGTAGCGCTCGGCCAGGACATCCTGATTGAGGAAGACGTTCGGTCCGGTCGTCTGGTTCGGCCGTTCGGCGATGGCCTGGAACGAAACAGCGGATACTATCTCGTCTGCTCCGACGGCAATGCCGATTGTGCGAAGGTGAAAATGTTTCGGGAGTTTCTCGCCACCGGTATCAAATCTTGGAACATTCCCGACACTGGCCATCCCGAGATCGGTGTTCAGGCGCAGGTCAGGGCATTTACAAGACGGGCCGCTTCAACGGTGCGAAGGCGCGACAGTTAGCTTGGCTACGTTGAACGAAAATCTCTGGGCATCATAGCCGCGGGCTTGCGACTATCCTGGTTACTGCGAACCTGGTCAAACAAGCCGGTATGGATTACGAGACGAGCGGGTGTCTGGCCGATTGCCTTTAATCGTAACTATCAACCCCCTAACACCCTCCATTCGACGACGATCCTTCCCAGCCCGTGCGTGGGCATCGGCTTTGTTCCAACGGATCGCGCCCATCTCCCGGCAGGCGCCGTCGCGGAGAACGATTTTTACTGCCGCGTCAGCACGCCGATGCGTCCATAAATACCGTTACGATGATAGCTGTCGGTGACGTATCCGGCGGCAACGGACCACTCGAGTGCGTCAAGCGTGAATCCGGTCAGGTGGGCGCCCATGCGATATTGCGCGCTGAACTCGTCCCGCGATACCGAGATTTCCGGACCTGCCCAGAACCGATCGAGCACACGCCGGCCGGCGGCGGCGCGGGCGCTGTGGCTGGCGGCGTTGGTGGATGCGGAGAACGCCGACGTCAGCATCATTTCCGGCATCGGTTCCCACCACAACTCGGCAGCGGCGCGGGCGCCGAAATAGGTGCCGCGAAGCTTCGCAGCGGCTACGTCCGGTGTTGCAGTCCGATTTTCAAGTTCGGGACCGGCAAAGACTTTCAGTTCAAGCGTGCCCTGCTTGAACCGCCACCCGGCGAGCGGGGAAACGCGCACGATGTCGGTGCTTGAACGCGCTGCGCCGGCGTCATGGCGTTCGACACCGCGCGAGACGAACAATCGCGTGATAAAACCATCATTGTTCAGGCCGTCCGGCGCCCAGTAGAAGCCGCCGTAACCGGTGCGGCCGTAACGCCAGATATCAAAGCCTGCATAGAGCAGGACGCGCTCCGCCTTCGTTCCGCCACTCAGTCCGTCAGCTTGCGGCATATCCGGCTCCAGGGCCTGTGCCAGCGCGTGATCGCTACAGGCCACGGCGACGGCGACACAACACGCACGCAACGCATCACCCCGACGCATGGCAACCCGACCCCAACCCTACGACACCGGGTGGAATTAAATGGGGTAGGTATTGCTCGTCTAGCGCAGGATCGGAGAGTGAGCGTGCGACATATACTCAGAGTTGCAGCGGCAACAGATTTTCGATTTTCACGCCAAGGCGGTGTTCGATGATCTGCGCGACCCATTTGCGGTGGCAATGGTGGTGATCGCGCTCGTAGCATAGCAGGCAGACCGGCCCCGCCTTCATCGCCAGTGACGACAGCTCGTCGAGTTCTTCCTTGGCCTGCGTCGTTTTCAAATGCTTTGCGTAGATGCGTTCCAGACTGGTCATGTCGCCGCTGCGGGCGGCGAGGCGGCCTTCCTTCGGCGTTCCCAGCCCCTTAAAATGAAGGTAGGAGATGCCGCGCTCGTCGAGTGCGGCGGCGAGCTGGTTCTTGGAAAAGCCCGGACGACGCGACGAGACCACCGCGCGCACATCGACGAGCAGTTTGACACCGGCGTTTTCCAGTTCGTCCAGCACCGCTTTGGGCGGAGCCTGCTCATAGCCGATGGTGAAGAGCTTTTTGATAGGTGCCATGCATCGATCCAAAACCGTCCTCATTCCGGAGCGTCGACAACGGGCCCGGGCCAACGGCGCGTTCCGGAATGACGGCTGCGCGTTGCCGTCGCTTGCGGTATATCGCATAGTCGGTTTGCGACAAAGCGCTGGCCGGCGCAGCTACGGAGATTCTTCCGATGTTTCGATTTGCCGTGCTGGCAGCGATTGCGATGGCGGGTGCGCCGTTGGCGTGCGGGCCGGCGCAGGCGCAGGCCGCCTATCCCAACCGTCCGGTGAAGATCATCGTCCCGATCGGTCCGGGCGGCAGCTACGACATGGTCGGACGTCATGTCGCCGACGCGCTGTCGAAACGGACAGGTCATGCATTCTTTGTCGAGAACAAGCCCGGCGCCGGCACCGTCGTGGGTACGCAGGCCGCGGCGCAAAGCGAGCCCGACGGCTATACGCTCGTGATTGGCGGGCTTTCCAACATGGCGTTCAATTCAGCGCTGTATTCGAAGCTGGGCTATGACCCGCGCAGGGATTTCGTACCCGTCGCGCTGATCTACAGGTTCGGTTACGTGATGGTCGCTCGCCGGGACATGCCGCAGGCGGCGCTGCAGGATATCGTCGCGGCCGCCAAGGCCGATCCGGGCTCGATTTCGGTAGCCACCGCGGGCGTCGGCACTGGCCAGCAACTGGTGGCCGCCGCGTTCATGAGAGCCTCAGGGGTGAAGCTGCTGGAAGTGCCGTACAAGGGCTCACCGCCGGCGTTCACCGATTTGCTCGCGGGGCGCGTCGACCTGTTTTTCGACTCCATTGCGGCCGGACTTCCTTATGTGCAATCCGGACAGGCCAAGGGCATCGCGGTGCTGTCGTCGCGGCGCAGTCCGCTGGCGCCTGACGTGCCGACCATGTCGGAGGCCGGCGTGTCCGGCCTCGACGTGGATTCCTGGCTCGGCATTTTTGTGCCGGCAAAAACGCCGCCCGAGGTGATCGCAAAATTGCGCCACGAGATCCGCGCCGCGGTGCCCGACCTCAAGGAACGCTTTGAGAAGAGCGGCGGCGAAGCCTGGGATGTGCCGGACGACAAGCTCGACGGCTTCGTAGCCTCCGAATACGAGACCTGGACAAGACTGATCCGCGACGCCGGCATCAAGCTGGATTGAGCGTCTCGGGCCGCCGACGCAGCGCAGCGCGCGGCACCTGCGGAGCGGCATGATCGGCGATGCCGCGCACCGCCTTAATGCCCCACCCGCATCCCGGATACGGCGCTATTTCACCCGCGCAATCAATTCCATCGCGCCGGCGGGCGCGCGCAGTTTGCCCTCGTGGATGACATAGGCGAATACGTCGCGCGGCATCTTCTTCGGCTTGGTGGTGTCGATCCGCGGCAGATCGTCGGGCTCGCCGCCATCGGCCCAGATCCGAAGGCGTTTCGCCCAGGCATCCAGCGCCTTCGGCCGATAGCAGGTCTTCAGCTTATCGTCGCCCTTCTGCAGCCGCGCGTAAACGAAATCGCCCACCACGTCGGCGATAGCGGGATATTTGCCGTGCTCGGCGAACACCACCGGCGTCTCGAATTTCCGCAGCAGCGCGATGAAATCCGTCGTGCAGAAACTGTCGTTGCGCACCTCGACCACATGGCGCAGCGCGCGCCCCTCCAGCTTGCGCGGCAGCAGTTCCAGGAACTTGCCGAAATCGGCCTCGTCAAATTTTTTCGTCGGCGCGAACTGCCACAGCACCGGACCGAGCCGGTCCTTGAGCTCCAGCACGCCCGAATCGTAAAACCGTTTTATCGAATCGCCGGCTTCGGCCAGCACCCTCCGGTTGGTGGCGAAGCGCGGGCCCTTGAGCGAAAACACAAACCCGTCCGGCACCTCGCGCGCCCACTTCCTAAAACTCTCCGGCTTCTGCGAGCCGTAATAGGTGCCGTTGATCTCGATCGAGGTGAGCTTTGAGGCGGCGTAACCAAGCTCCTTCGCCTGCGCCAGCTTCTCCGGATAAAACACCCCGCGCCACGGCTCGAAGGTCCAGCCGCCGATGCCAATGTAGACATGGGCAGGGTTCGCGGCAGCGGCATGGACGGCTTTAGTCATTTCCACATTCTCTTTTCCTGGCAATCCGGCCACAACAACGTCACTAGCGAGACGACAAAGGCCGCGGATATTAGCAGGAATTTCAAGGCGGCGAATAGCGAGGTGATAAATGGCACCGGCTGTCGCGCGTCCATCCCGATCATCCAAAGCAAGCCGAAATTTTCGACGATGTCGCAGGCGCCGGCAAACAGTGCAGCCAGGGCGGCGTACCCGGCGAATCGTGCGAGTACCGGTCGGTTGCGATAATTTGCGTACCGTGCCGCGGTGATGCCAAAGGCAAACACCAGATACGCGTATGCAACGATAAACAGGAAATCCCATAAGATCTGCGGAACGGGGTGAACATTTTTCCAGGAATTCACGATGCGCTGGGCAACCTCGGTATGCCAGGCCAGTTCAAGGGAAACAACGCGCATCGGCGCATCGGCAGTTTTCAATGCTTCTCCGTTGTGGGACAAAAGCCACCCCAGAAGAAATGTCGCAGCGAGCGCAATAAGCGGAGCAGGCGTTCGGACCGAGCTACCGAGCAAGGCTACCAGTTTCTTCCCGCTATCCATGTTCCAGGTCTCCGGCCAAGGAAGGCGCCGCCCGCCCTTGCGGAACGTCCTCACAACCCTCATGTAGGCTACAACGGCGACGTCGACGCGTCATGGCTCCGGCGCTGGGACGACCACGTAATGATAAGGCTGCGCCGGATGTACGCGCGCCTGTTGTTCGTGGTCGTTGGCATTTTGGGCTGGTTTGGCCCTTTAACCGCTCCAGGGCCGGTGTTTTGGCTCCCGCGCCTTGGCATCGTCGGGTGTCGGCGATATACGCAGGCGCATGAACGAAGCCATCAGATCGGGGCAGGGGGCCTCGCCGCGCGCCGTTGTGACGCCGGAGCTATCGGTCGTCGTCCCCACCTTCAACGAGCGCGACAACGTCGTTACCCTGTTCCACAAGCTGGAAACGGCGCTGGCCGGCCACGCGTGGGAGGTCATCTATGTCGATGACAATTCCCCCGACGGTACCTGGGAGGTGGTGCGCCAACTGGCGCAGCAGGATTCGCGCGTCCGTTGTATCCGGCGGATCGGGCGGCGCGGCCTGTCCGGCGCCTGCATCGAGGGAATCCTGGCGTCGAGCGCGCCGTGTGCCGCCGTGATGGACGCCGACCTGCAGCACGACGAAACCCAGTTGCCCAGCATGCTGGCGCTGCTGCAAGGCGGCGAGGCCGACCTCGTCGTTGGCAGCCGCTATATCGAAGGCGGCAACGCTGACAGTTTTGACAAGCAGCGCGCCGGCGCCAGCATGCTGGCCACTGAAGTCGCCAAGCGCGTGCTGCGGGTGGAAATCGCCGATCCCATGAGCGGATTCTTCTCGATCCGCCGCGACCGCTTCGAACAACTGGCGCCGCAGCTCTCGACGCAAGGTTTCAAGATCCTGCTTGATATCGTCGCGACCGCCAGCGGCAGCCTGCGCATCACGGAAATTCCCTACACATTCGGCTCGCGGCTGCATGGCGAGAGCAAGCTCGATTCCATGGTGGCGCTGGATTTCGTAGGCCTGGTGCTGGCGAAGCTCACGCATGACGTGGTGTCGCTGCGCTTCCTCCTGTTCGCGATGGTAGGCTCGATCGGCCTGTTCGTGCATCTCGCGGCGCTGTTTGTTGGACTCGAAATATTCAATCTGCCGTTTGCGGAGGCGCAGGCCTGCGGTGCGATTCTCGCCATGACCAGCAACTTCCTGCTCAACAATTTCCTGACCTATCGCGACCAGCGGCTGAAAGGTTTCGGCATTCTGCGAGGGCTGTTGTTGTTCTACCTCGTCTGCAGCGTCGGCTTGCTTGCCAATGTCGGCGTGGCGTTCTCGGTCTACGATCAGGAGCCGATCTGGTGGCTGGCGGGCGCCGCCGGGGCGCTGATGGGCGTGGTGTGGAATTACGCCATGTCGGGCCTGTTCGTCTGGCGCAGGCAATAACCGCAGCATGGGCCCGGGCGAAGCGCGGCTTGTCTGTGGCACGGTATTGACCATCGCGGCGCTGCTGGTGCTGCGGCTGGTTTGCGCGGCGTATACGCCGCTGACGTTCGACGAGGCTTATTACTGGACCTGGTCGAAGCACCTTGCGGGCGGATATTACGATCATCCACCGATGGTTGCGTTGGTGATCCGGCTCGGCACGCTGATCGCCGGCGATACCGAACTGGGCGTGCGGCTGGTGTCGGTTTTGCTGGCGCTGCCGATGAGTTTTGCGGTTTATCGCAGCGCCGGGATTTTGTTCGGCGGCCGGCGTGTGGCGGCGACCGCAACCATTCTGCTGAATGCCACGCTGATGGCCTCCGTCGGCACCATGATTGTGACGCCGGATGCGCCGCTGCTGGCAGCTTCGAGTTTTGTGCTGTTTTGTCTGGCAAAGGTTCTGGAAACCGGGCGCGGCGCCTGGTGGCTCGCGGTCGGCGTCGCAGTCGGTGCCGCGCTGCTGTCCAAATATACCGCGCTGTTCTTCGGGCCGGCGATCCTGATGTGGCTGATCGCGGTGCCGAAGTTGCGGCGCTGGCTGATTTCGCCGTGGCCCTATCTCGGCGGCGCCGTGGCGTTTGCGATTTTCACCCCGGTGATCTTATGGAACGCCGATCATCACTGGGTTTCCTTCACCAAGCAGCTCGGCCGGGCCCGGATCGAGGATTTCACGCTGCGCTATGTCGGCGAATTGCTGCCGACGCAGGTCGCCTTTGCAACGCCGCTGGTATTTATCCTCGGCGCGATGGGGCTTTATGCGCTGCTTCGGCGCAATGCCGGAGCGGCCGGCGCGCGCGGACTGGTCGGTTCGATGTTCTGGATCATCACGCTGTATTTCATCTGGCATTCGCTGCACACGCGGGTCGAGGCCAATTGGTTCGGCCCGGTCTATCCGGCGTTCGCCATCGCCGCCGCGGTTGCCGGCAACCTGACGCGGTGGGATCCGCAGCGCCAGCGCACCGTGGATTTCTGCCTGCGCTGGGCGGCGCCGAGCGCCATCCTTCTGTTCGCACTGCTGGTGCTGCAGGCCAACACCGGGGTGCTCACGGGCTATCGCCGCGATGCCACTGTGCGCAGCGTCGGCGTCGGCTGGCCTCAGTTGGCGCGCGAGGTCGAAACCGTGCGCCTGCGCGAGGGCGCGACCTGCGTGCTGGCGCTGGACTACGGCACCACGAGCTGGCTCACATTCTACCTGCCGAAGGGCACCTGCGTTGCGCAGCGCGGCCAGCGCTTCCGCTGGGCGGACAGGCCCGAGCCCGATCCGACCCTGCTTAACGGCAGGCTGCTGTACGTCGATGAGGTGAGGGCGGCCGGGCAGCCCTATCTGAACAAGGCCTTTACGCGAGTCGAGAAGGTCGCGGAACTCAAGCGCAAGCGCGGACCGTTGGTGATCGAGAACATCGAGCTCGACATACTCGAAGGCCCCAAAGGCGACGTGTTCGACCGCGCCCCGCCGCCCGAACTTGCGCAGTAGCTCGCGCCGTTATTACAGGATGCGAGCCATGGCGCGCATGCCCAAGATGATTCCGTACTTTCAGAATTTGCGTTTCACTGGCGGCGGAACAAGTTCTGCGATTCGTCCAAGACATTCTTCCTGGGTCGCGTGCGGTCCGGAAACAAACGTGCCGCTGACCTTGGTGCTGTACCAGCCGGATTCGACGCCGAGGCGAAGTGATTCTTCGGTTTTGACATGGCGGGGCGAGAGATTTTGCATGCGGGGTGCTTTCAAGCTGAGCGCTGATCCTTGTATTTCAGCGCGAGGTGAATTGATGGGCGAGCTTTCGTTTTCGTTCATCTCTCATCGGACAGCCGGGCGAAGTCTGCCAGCACGGCCGCGATCAGATCGTGGTGATGGGTGTCCGAGGTAGCGAGACCGCCGGCATACAGGTTGAGGACATAGCGCGCCTTCGCAGCCGCTTCAGGCCACGAGCTGGCCGGCGCCGCAAGCAACTGGCTTTCAAGAATCCGCTGGCGGTCGCGCTGCATTTTCGCGTTGGCTTCGACTTCCGCCACCACGCGCCGTATGTCGGTGGCCTTTTGCGAGGCCATGCCGCGGTGCTTGTCTAGATCGACGGGGGTCTCGGTCATCCAGGCAGGTCCGCGTCGATGCACTGCGCATCGATCAGGTCGGCGGCGTGGACGGAAACCATTTCCATCGACGAGGCGCGCGGCGCCGCCGCCGGCACCATCATCATGGTCGCTACGCGGCGGTAAGACGCAAACGACAATCCCTCGATCATCTCTTCATCCGTGACGACTTCGTAGGCGCCGGCCGGGAGCAGGCGATCGATGCCCTTGATCCGGAACGGATGTTTGAAAGTAATGGTTTCACGGCGCGAGCGCATGGTCATCATCGCCTGCCTGCATGGATTTGCAGCAGCTGGAATTGCGTATGGTGGAACATGGATCGACCGTGCGCTCTTTCGGCCGGATTAGCTATTTGTTTTTGGGCGGAGCGGCGCTTTTCGGAATCGAACAGGGGCAGCTATTGCCTTGAATTCAGTGCGGTTCGTCGCCTATGGTGAAGACGCTTGGACTATTTGAGTAGCCGCCGGTCGCGCCAAATCGTGCGCCTCCGCTTCGATATTGCCCTCCGCACGCCCGAAGCAGGAATTACCGCATGAAGATTCGTGTCGGGTACGAGATGATCTACGATTTTCCACAACCGACCCCCATGATCATGGTGCTGGGCACGCATTTTACCCGCGCGTCCGACGTCATCGTGCCCGATCATCTGACCACAAGCCCGTCGGTGCCGATTACACCCTATCGCGACGGCTTCGGTAACTGGTGCAGCCGAATCGTCGCACCCGCCGGCCGGCTGCACCTTGCAGCCGATGGGATGGTGCGCGACAGCGGACTGCCCGATGTGGTTGTTCCTTCCGCGATCCAGCACGCGGTCGAGGATCTGCCGGCGGATACCCTGGTTTACCTGCTCGGCAGCCGCTACTGCGAAACCGACCGGCTTTCCGATGACGCCTGGAGGCTGTTTCAGAACACGACGCCCGGTTGGCCGCGGGTGCAGGCGATCTGCGATTTCGTTCACGGCCACATTGCATTCGGCTATGAGCACGCGCGCGCGACCATGACGGCGCTGGAAGTTTTCAACGAGGGCAAGGGCGTCTGCCGCGACTACGCCCACCTTGCCATCGCCTTCTGCCGCTGCATGAACATTCCGGCCCGCTATTGCACCGGCTATCTCGGCGACATCGGCATGCCGCCGCCCTGGGCCGCCGGAGACTTCGCTGGCTGGTTCGAAGCCTACATCGGCGGCCGCTGGTACACCTTCGACGCGCGCAACAACATTCCGCGGATCGGCCGCGTCCTGATCGCCCAAGGCCGCGATGCGTCAGACGTGCCCATCACGCAGACTTTCGGGCCCAATACGCTGGTCAGTTTCAGGGTGTGGACGGACGAGGTGAAGGAAGGCGCTTGACCCGCCTTCCTCGTCGTCCCCACCCCGAAACCCATGATACGCTGCATGTCGCAGCCGCGGGTGGTGCCGTTTCGCATGGCAAATCGCAGATGCCCAGAGGCGAGATCGATGCCGGCGCTTTGGGAGCAGCCGAAATGCGATGTTAAGCATAACCGACCGAGCCGCTCCACTGTTCTGGTTCCATCTGCCTTACATCCGCCCGCACTTAATCCGCATTTAACTAAAAGTCGCCTTAATGCCGCTCCGTGCCTTTGCGAGATGCTGTCGGAATTCGCTTCGGCAGCTTTTTAAGAGGGAACAAGGTGGAACCATTCGGGATGCGAGGCGAATGACGTACGGAACCGGCACGCGTTACGATTCGACGGCTTACCCTGTTTCATCCCGAAAAACCCTCTCGCGCATTTTGTTCGGCGCGGTGGCGCTCGCCTGTATTGGGTTGGGCTGGAGCATCGCTTCGCAGGGCTTGCATTCCCAACCCGATCAAACCGCGGTCAGTTCCGGCGTGGCGCCGGACGGCCTCTTCAGCTCTGAACGGCTAACCTTCAACGCGCGCTTCGAAGCGCTCGGCGCGCCCGAGGGAATCAGCGTCGTGCGAAAATCAGCGCCGGCTCCGCGACACGTGCCGGATTCGATCCGCAAGACCTATATGGCGCTGCTCGACGTGACCTATTCGCTGGGCTCGCCGCCCGCATCCTTCTCGACCGCCATGCCGCGTGGGGCCGATCGTCAATTGGCATTGCCCGATGTTCCGGATGCGCAGTCCGCGCCGGTTGCTTTCGCAGCGCCCGTGCAACATGCAGCGCAGAGCGTGCCGTTACCGGCCGCGCGCCCCTCGACGCTCCGCTTGATGGCCACCCGGGAGGTCGAGAAAGCCAAGCAGGCGATCATGTCGGTCGCTTCGGCCGACAAGCCGTCGATCTTTGAAAAACTCTTTGGCAAGCTGCATTCCGGACCTGCGCTCGCTTTTGCCTCCGCCGATATTGGCGATGTCGGTTTTCCCACCTTGAGCAAGGCGGCCAACCCGATGGGCAGCGGGATGTATGACCGCTCGACCGCGGTCTACGACATCTCCGCACGTACGGTCTATCTGCCAGACGGCACAAAACTCGAGGCACATTCGGGCCTCGGCGCAAAACTCGACGATCCGCGTTATGTCCACGTCAAGATGCACGGCGCTACCCCGCCGCATGTGTACGATCTGGAACCGCGCGAGGCGCTGTTCCACGGCGTGCCGGCGCTGCGCCTGAAACCGGTCGGCGGCGAGGACGCGATATTCGGACGCACCGGGCTTCTGGCACACACATATATGCTTGGCCCCAACGGCGATTCCAACGGCTGCGTCTCGTTCAAGGACTATTATGCGTTCCTGAACGCTTATCGGAACGGCGGGGTCAAGCGGCTCGCGGTGGTGGCTAAAGTGGAGTGACGGCGTTCACTTCGAGATGCCCGTGAACGCTCTTTGCAACCTCAGGTAATGATGCCGGAGCGCATTCCGGATTTGCGCAACGTTCCCGGCGCGGAACCATTTGCGCTGGCGCGGGTTCTGTTCAATCCCCGCTTGGCGGTTGGCCTTTCTCCCTGGCACCAAAGGATCGCGAATGCCGGAAGTTGTCGGTCCGACGGTGTCCTCCGTGACGTCGGATGCTCCCGCGCGGCTTGCGGGGATGCGCGGGCTGTTGAAAGAGATAACCGCCGATGCCCATGCGCGCCTCGATGCTACGTTCGCAGCGTTCGATTTGCAGACGCGCTCCGGTTATCGCCGCTTTCTGGAAAGCAATGCTGCGGCGCTCATTCCGCTTGAGATCGGCCTTGAAGACTTCGGCATGCGGCGCGTCCTGCCGGACTGGGACCAGCGTTCGCGACGACAAGCAATCATGGCCGATCTGGCGATTCTCGGCGGTTCGTCGCGCCCGTTGCCGCGCTCTGAATTTGCAGAGGAGGGCGCAGTGCTGGGCACCTTGTATGTCCTTGAGGGGTCTCGCCTCGGAGCGAGATATCTTCTTAAGGGAGTGGAAACGTCAGACGATCCCGTGATCCGGCAAGCGACAAACTATCTTCGTCATGGCGCCGCACACAAGTTCTGGTCGAGCTTCCTCACCGTTCTTGAAGACCGTTCGGCAATTGTCGACGAATCCGCCGTCATTGACGCCGCCCGTCGCGCGTTTGGTCTTTTCCAGAGCGCAGCGGCTGAGCGATGAACGAGCAAATAGATCTTACCAATTGCGACCGTGAACCGATCCATATTCCCGGCAGCATCCAGCCGCTGGGATTTCTGCTTGCGTTGCAGTCGGACTTTTCGATCTGCATGGCTTCCGAAAACGCACCGTCGTTTCTCGGCCGTGAGTTGAGCGATATTCTGGAGCGGCCGCTGGCTGATGTGCTGTCGTCTGCCGCGGTGGATGCAATTCACGCGCGCGCCGATTGCCTCGCGGATCCTGACGCCGTGGAACGCGCCTTTGGTATTGCCTTGCTGGACGGCGGGCCACGTTACGATTTCGCCGTGCACTTCTCCGGCGCCTATCTCGTCATTGAAGCCGAACCCAGCGTTATCGAGCCTGACGTTCATTCCGGCGAAGTGGTACGGCTGATGCTCGGCCGCGTCCGCAAGACCAAGGGCGTGGTGCAACTGGCGCAGGAAGCGGCGCGACAGCTCAGGATCCTCAACGGTTTCGACCGGGTGATGGTCTACCGCTTCCATCCCGACGGCGCCGGGGAAGTCATTGCCGAAGTTGCAAAGGCCGGCCTCGAACCGTTCCTCGGCCTGCACTATCCGGCTTCCGACATTCCACGGCAGGCCCGCACCCTCTATCAACGCAACTGGCTTCGTATCATTTCCGATATCACCGCCAGGCCGGTCGCGCTGACCTCGATCTCCACGCACAGCGCCGCGCTGCTCGACCTGTCGATGAGCGTGCTGCGGTCGGTGTCGCCCGTCCATATCGAATACCTGCACAATATGGGGGTCGCAGCATCGATGTCGGTTTCGATTCTGCGCGAGGGCAAATTATGGGGGCTATTCGCCTGCCATCACTATTCGCCCCGGCACATCTCATTCGAGCGGCGTACCGCCTCCGAGCTGTTCGGCCAGATGTTTTCCTGGATCCTGGAAAGCCGCGAGCGCGAAGCCGACGTCGCCTATGAGACGCGTGCCCATCAGGTCCAGGAGCGGCTGATTGAGGCCGCGGCAAGCCATGCCCACAGCCGCCGGGCCATCGCAGATTTCATCGCCGACTATCGCAAGATGATCGAATGCGATGGCGTTGCGGTATGGTCCGACCAGCAGATCACGCTGTCCGGCGACACGCCGACCGAAAGCGAGGTCAAGGACCTAGTCGCATTCATCAACCGCACCTCGCCCGGCCGCATCTGCGCCAGCGCGCAGATCGCCAAGGTCTATGCTGCCGGTGAATCGTTCCGCGACCGCGCCGCGGGTTTCCTCGCGATCCCGATCTCCCGCGCGCCGAGCGACTGCCTGATTTTCTTCCGCCGCGAAGTTGCGCGTTCGGTGAATTGGGCCGGAGACCCCGCAAAATCCTATGGCAGCGGCCCGCTCGGCCCGAGGTTGACGCCGCGCAAAAGCTTTGAACTATGGCAGGAAGTGGTGGCCGGCCAGTCGGCGCCGTGGTCCCCGGCCGACCTGCACATAGCCGAAAGCCTGCGTATCACGTTGCTTGAGGTGATCCTGCAGCTCGCCGAGCTTGCCGCACGCGAACGCAAGAATGCGCAGGAACGCCAGGAACTGATGATCGCCGAGCTCAATCACCGGGTTCGCAACATCCTGAGCCTGGTTCGCGGCCTGATCGCGCAGAGCGAGGAGACGACGCAAAGCACCGAGGAATTCGCAAGCGTGCTTGGCGGCCGCATCCAGGCGCTGGCGCGCGCGCATGACCAGATCACCAATCTGAACTGGGCCCCGGTTGCCCTGAAGGCGCTGGTGGCGGCCGAAGCGGGCGCCTATCTCGGTGCGCGCGCCGATCGTATTCGCATGGGCGGTCCTGACGTGGCGCTCGACCCGAAGGCGTTCGCCACGCTGGCACTGGTCGTCCACGAAATGATGACAAACTCCGCCAAATACGGCGCGCTTGCCGATTCCACCGGCCAGGTGGAGATCGTCTGGAGTGTCGACCAGGGATCCAGCCTGGTCATAGACTGGAAGGAAAGCGGCGGCCCTCCGGTGCAGCCGCCGTCACGGCGCGGCTTTGGCACAACGATCATCGAGCGTTCGGTGCCCTTCGACCTGCAAGGGACCGCCGAATTGCGCTTCGACCTGCTGGGCGTGCAGGCGCGCTTCGTGATCCCCGCCAATTACGTGGAGGTGATGGCGTCATCCGGCGTGGCGGTTCGTATCGAGGCGGAAAAACCGTTGCCGCCGCGTTTGTCCGATACCGCGCTGATCGTCGAGGACAACCTGATTATCGCCATGAGCGCCGAAGTGATCCTGCTCGAACTCGGCGCGCGCCACGTCGAGACCGCCGCGTCGGTACGCGACGCACTCAAGGCGGTCGAACACGCGACGCCGAGCTTCGCCTTGCTCGATCTCAATCTCGGCAGCGAGAACAGCGTCCCGGTCGCCCGGAGGCTGGCTGAGCTTAAAGTACCCTACATCTTTGCCACCGGCTATGGCGAACGCGCACCGATACCGCCTGAACTCGGACCGGTACCGGTTATCCAGAAGCCGTATACGCGTGAGGTGGTGGAGGCCGCGCTGGCGATAATGCGGGACGCGGGGATGCTGTAGGAAACGTGGCCAGCGTCTTAATTCGGCCCGTTCAAGGATTGAGCACAACGGCATGGCGGTCAGGCGGCTGGAAGGTGGCGCGGCGTGATTGCGCCGGTCCGGCGCGAAGCGCCAAGGCGCCGGCAGAGTCCGAGCAGCGGCCGTTCCACAACGATGTTGAGGGCGAGGCCGAGCGCCGCGACGATGCAGCTTGTGGCCAGGAGCAGCAGCAGCGGCGGGATCGCGGGAATAAGACCTGCGACAGCCTTGCCCGCCGGCGTTACCGTCTCGACCTGCGCAAGATAGATCGAGTAAGACGCATCGCCAAGCCGCGCCAGCGCACGCTCCGGCCATGACGGATCGACGCGCCTGCGGCTGCTCCAGGCCGCGGCCGCGACCAGACCGGTCGCAGGAATGCCGGAAACGATGACCCGGTTCGCGGGATCCATCACCAGCAGTGCCGCGATTGCGCAGGCCGCCCCAGCCAGCACGGGCCAACTGACCCGGCCATTTACGAATGCGTCCCCCACGATGACGCCGAGCACGAATTCGAGGATGATCGGATCGGCGAAGAATGCGTAATTCCCAAGGGTTGCGGCGACGCCGGGAAGCTGCCCGAGAATCGCGATGGCCGAAAACACCATCACGATGTTGCGCCAGACGTTGCGGGTCAGCACCATCAGCAATGCCGTAGCGAGATAAAAATACATCTCGTATTCCAGCGACCAGCCGACCGCGATCACCGGCGATTCTCCGTCGGTAAATGCAATGAATGCCAGCGATTTGAGGATATGGCGCGGCGTGTACCAGTTCGGCGTGCCGAAGATGGCGGGCAGCGTGATGGCAAGCATGGTGGCGGCGAAGATCACCAAAAAATACAGCGGCACGATGCGCTCGACACGGCGGCGCAGGAATTCCGCCGGCGTCCACTTTGCACGATGGGCGGCATAACAGATAATGAAGCCGGAAATGACAAAGAAAAGATCGACGCCGCGGCCGCCATAGGACAGCACAAAGGACACGGCGCTGTCCGGGACCTCAAAGCCGTTCGGCGGCATGCCCAGGGCATGAAAGGCAATCACCGCCAGCGCGGCGAAAAAGCGGAGGATCTGGACATAAAGGAGCATGCGGTGTCCTTGCCTGCGGTCCGGAACAGGATTGCGCAATTGCCCGCGCGGGCCAAGCGCCATCGCCGCCCGCGAAGGCTTTCGCGTGAACGGGGAGGTTTCGGAAACCTCGCTCGCGATCAGGAGATAGGGACGGGGACGCCGAACGGCGTACCTTGATAACGTCCGCGGAGTATTTCCCGATAACGCCGCGAAACAGTGGCCACGGCGACGCCGCGTCCCATCGCGGCGACTTCTTCGACCCCGGGCCCTGCCTTCCGGCACGAACACCCCCCGTCATTCCGGGGCGACGCGAAGCGGCGAGCCCGGAA
>NZ_CAXUNQ010000020.1:45081-53439 GCF_964252615.1 uncultured Bradyrhizobium sp. | reverse complement strand
AACCCCCGTCATTCCGGGGCGACGCGAAGCGGCGAGCCCGGAATCCATAACCCCCTGCCGTGAGTATGGATTCCGGGCCCGCGCCAAGGGGCGCGTCCCGGAATGACGGACGGGTTCGGTCCCGGCATTGCGATGTTGATATGCAGCGAACCCCCGTCATTCCGGGGCGACGCGAAGCGGCGAGCCCGGAATCCATAACCCCCCGCCGTGAGTATGGATTCCGGGCCCGCGCCCAGGGCGCGTCCTGGAATGACGGCGGGGTTTGGCGTCAAACAAGAAGGGCGCGGCTTGCGCCACGCCCTTTCCGCACTGGTTGATCGAGATCCCGGACCGGCGAAGCGGCGTTTTACGCTGCATCGCGCCGGGATGATGGCGTCGGATCAGAAATCCATTCCGCCCATGCCGCCGCCCGGAGGCATGCCGCCGCCCGCCGGAGAGTTTTTCTTCGGCAGTTCGGCGATCATGGCTTCGGTGGTGATCAGGAGAGCCGCGACGGAAGCCGCGTTCTGGATCGCCGCGCGCACGACCTTGGTCGGGTCGATGATGCCCTTCTTGACGAGGTCGCCATAGGTCCCGGTCTGCGAGTCGAACCCGTGGGTGTACGAATCGTTTTCCAGAATCTTGCCGACGATGACGGAGCCATCCTCGCCCGCGTTGATCGCGATCTGGCGCGCCGGGAACGACAGCGCCTTGCGCACGATCTCGACGCCGGTCTTCTGGTCGTCGTTGGCGGTCTTGACGCGCTTGAGCTGTTCGGAGGCGCGCAACAGAGCGACGCCGCCGCCCGGTACGATGCCTTCTTCAACCGCCGCACGGGTTGCATGCATCGCGTCATCCACGCGATCCTTGCGCTCCTTCACCTCGACTTCGGTAGCGCCACCGACGCGGATCACCGCGACGCCGCCGGCGAGCTTGGCGAGACGCTCCTGCAGCTTCTCGCGGTCATAGTCCGAGGTGGTTTCCTCGATCTGCGCCTTGATCTGCGCCACCCGCGCTTCGATGTCGGTCTTCTTGCCGGCGCCGTTGACGATGGTGGTGTTTTCCTTGTCGATCATCACTTTCTTGGCACGGCCGAGCATGGCCAGCGTGACGTTTTCCATCTTGATGCCGAGATCTTCCGAGATCGCTTGGCCACCGGTCAGCACCGCGATGTCCTGCAACATGGCCTTGCGGCGATCGCCGAAGCCCGGCGCCTTGACGGCTGCAACCTTGAGGCCGCCGCGCAGACGGTTGACGACGAGGGTAGCAAGAGCTTCGCCTTCGACGTCTTCAGCGACGATCACCAGCGGCTTGCCGGTCTGCACCACGGCTTCCAAGAGCGGAAGCAGTTCGTTGAGGTTGGAGAGCTTCTTCTCGTTGATCAGGATGTAGGCATCGTCGAACTCGACGCGCATCTTGTCGGCGTTGGTGACGAAGTAGGGCGAGATGTAGCCGCGGTCAAACTGCATGCCTTCGACGACGTCGAGCTCGGTCTCAAGGCTCTTGGCCTCTTCAACCGTGATGACGCCCTCGTTGCCTACCTTCTTCATGGCGTCGGCGAGGAACTTGCCGATTTCGGCATCGCCGTTGGCCGAAATGGTTCCAACCTGGGCGATTTCCTCATTCGAGGTGACCTTCTTGGAATTCTTCACGAGGTCGGCGACCACGGCGTCGACCGCCAGATCGATACCACGCTTGAGGTCCATCGGGTTCATGCCGGCGGCAACCGACTTGGCGCCTTCGCGAACGATCGCAGCGGCAAGAACCGTCGCGGTGGTGGTGCCGTCGCCGGCAGCGTCGGCTGACTTGGAGGCGACTTCGCGCACCATCTGGGCGCCCATGTTCTCGAACTTGTCCTCAAGCTCGATTTCCTTGGCGACGGTGACGCCGTCCTTGGTGATGCGGGGCGCGCCGAACGACTTGTCGAGCACGACATTGCGGCCCTTGGGACCGAGGGTAACCTTCACCGCATTGTTGAGAATGTCGACGCCGCGCAGCATCCTGTCGCGGGCATCGACGCCGAATTTGACTTCTTTACTAGCCATGTTGGGATCTTCCTTTAAAAACCGGTTCTGACGTCATGGCCGGGCTTGTCCCGGCCATCCACGTCTTTGTGCGTGGATCGAAGGGAAGACGTGGATCACCGGGACAGGCCCGGTGATGACGGCTCCCGTAAATTGCTTAAGCGGCCTTCTTCTTGGCGGCCGGGTAATCGGTGAGGACGCCCATGATGTCGCTCTCCTTCATGATCAGCAGTTCCTGACCATCGAGTTTGACCTCGGTGCCGGACCATTTGCCGAACAGCACGCGGTCGCCAACCTTGAGATCGATCGGAATAAGCTTGCCGGCTTCGTCGCGGCCGCCCGGCCCCACAGCGGTGATCTCGCCCTGCGACGGCTTTTCCTTAGCGCTGTCCGGAATGATGATGCCGCCTGCGGTCTTCTCTTCGGCGTCGATACGCTTGACCACAACGCGGTCGTGAAGCGGACGGAATTTCATGCAGTCCTCCTAAGTTTCTGAAGATATTGCGATTTCAATATTTGGCAGTCGATGCCAGCGAGTGCCAGCATACCGGTCACGACATAGGCCGAATGTTCCGGGTAAACAAGGCCTTGTAGCAAATTTTTTGGCACTCGACCATCGTTGCTGCCAACCTGCCAATGACCGACGACGCGGGCCGGGGCGCCACAGGTCAATGTTAGCACATGCGGTAAGCCGCTGCCAGTGCACGAAATCTCAACACATTATTAAACTTTTAGGCTTGTGATGGGTTGGTGTCGTGCGTCACATTTGTTCCATGAGCGTCTCTGCCGGGTGGCTCCCGGGGGCAGCCATCTCGTGAGTGCGCTCCAGCGATGGAGGTAGGCATGGTCTCGCGGGTTGGGGTTTCCGAGGACTTTCGGAAGCAGGTGCTAGGTTACGGGCTGACAACGGCGCAAATTCTGTATCGCATGCCCGATCATCCGTCGCTGCTGCAAACCTACGTCTGGCAGAATTACGATCTGTTTCCGAAATTTCCGGCGCTGAAGGACTTTCTCGCCTTCTGGGAAAAGTCGCTCGACGGTCCGTTGTTCGCCGTCACGGTCGCGCATTCCAAGCTGATCAAGCCTGCCGAGCTGCGCGCGGTGGATGGCGTGTTCAGGTTGCACTGAGCGACGCGCCGGTCTGCAAGCTGCGTCATACCCGGGCTTGACCCCGCGTATCCATCCATCTTCGAGTCGTTCGCTGATGGATTGCCGGGCCACGAAAGCTGCGATTTGTGCTAGACCTTCTCCGGCAACAAAAGGGGAGAAGGGCTGATGGCCAAACAAAAGCCGGCCTCAAGGGCCGTGGTCCGCGCGACCGCGCAGAAGAAATCGTCCGCGCCGAAGATCGCCGTCAAATCCACATCGCGCGAACCGCTTAAAACCATGCCGGGCGCAAAGCCGCATCGGTCGAAGCAGCGCATCGCCATCAGCCATTATCGCGAGCAGGATTTTGCACCCAACGGCCTGAGGGCCTACGCGCATTACCGCGACCTCGGCATTGCCGCTGCGACCGATGGCCTGGCGCAGGCGCATGTGATTCGCCTGATCGGCCCGTGCAATCCGGCCGAAGTCTCAAAGCTGCATTTCCACGATATCGAATTCCAGATGGTCTATGTGCTGAAGGGCTGGGTGAAGACCTATCTGGAAGGGCAGGGCGAAACGCTGATGAAGGAAGGCAGCTGCTGGACCCAGCCGCCGCGCGTCAAGCATCTGATCCTTGATTATTCCGACCGATGTGAATTGCTGGAAATCATCCTGCCGGCGGAGTTCAAGACGGTCGAACTTTCGACGTGAGATCCGCCTCGACCCGCCGTCCCGGCGAACGCCGGGACCCGTCTCCCGTGCCGTCTTATTTTGAGCATCCTGTGAGCCGCCGTTCGTCCCGTGCGATGGCGATGGTTATGGGTCCCGGCGTTCGTCGGTACGACGGTTGCCGGTGACCTTCGCCTATCGCGAAGACATCGACTGGCTGCGCGCCATCGCCGTGCTGTCGGTGGTGGCGTTTCACTTTGAGGCGCCGGCCGTTTTCGGCGGTTTTGTCGGCGTCGACATCTTCTTCGTGATTTCCGGATATCTGATCACCGGGATCATCCAGTCGGACCTGGAGCGCGGCACGTTTTCGTTTCCGCGGTTTTACGAACGCCGGGTGCGGCGCCTGCTGCCGGCACTTTATGCGATGGTGGCGCTGACGGCGATACCGTCATTGCATTATCTGCTGACGTCGGAACGGCTGGAATTTTTCCGCTCCGTTGCTGCCGTGGTGACCTTCACCTCCAATCTGTTTTTCTGGCTTCAGACCGGCTATTTCGATCATGCGGCGGTGGAGAAGCCGCTGCTGCACACCTGGTCGCTCGCGGTCGAGGAACAGTTTTACTTAGGCTTGCCGCTGCTGCTGTGGGCGCTGCTGCGCAATGTGCGAAGAGAGAACGCGCGCTTGCGTCTTTCACTTGCGCAGGGCGTGCTGAGCGTTGCTTCCTTCGCGCTGGCGGTCTGGCTGATGAAAACCGACCGCTCCGCCGCCGCCTTTTTCCTGAGCCCGCCGCGGGCGTGGGAATTTATGATCGGCGGCATCGTCGCGGTCGACGGCTTTCCGGTGCCGCGGAACGCACGGTTGCGGCAGATCGCGCGGGGTACGGCCCTCGTGCTGCTGGCGATTCCGATATTCTCGCTGCGGCAGGGCCCGGGTTTTCCCGGCGTCAACGCGCTGCTGCCATGTATTGGCGCTGCGATGTTCATCTGGAGCGGCATCGGCGTGCCGACGCAGTCGCGAAACCCGGTTGCACCGCTTAACGTGGTAAAGTTCTTCGGCCGGATTTCGTATTCGCTGTATCTCTGGCACTGGCCGCTGTTCGCCTTCGCGCGATTTTCCAAGACCAGCCTGGTGTTGAATGGTTTCGACAAGGTCGCGCTGTTTGCGGCAACGGTTGCGATCTCCTATCTGTCATGGCGGTTTGTCGAACAGCCGTTCCGCAGGGGGTCGCTGGCGCCAAGGCGCCGCACGGCGTTCGGCATCGCCGGCCTCGGCACGGCCGTGCTGCTGATCGCGAGCGCCTGCGGAGTCGTTGCCGGCCGGACGCCGTCGGAAACCGACCGCAGCGCCTCGAAGCTCGAAGCGTACAATACTTATGATTATCGGCCGCTATTCCGATCCGGCAGCTGTTTTACCCAGAGCTGGAGCACGTTCGACGAAAAATGCCTGACGCCGGTACCGGGCAGGATCAATGTGCTGCTGTGGGGGGACAGTTACGCCGCGCAATATTTTCACGGCCTCCGCAACTCGGCTGATCCGCAAAGCATGAACATTCTGCAGGCGAGCCAGGCCGCGTGCATGCCGACCCTGGCGGCGGCAACGCAAGGCGTTGCCTCGTGCAAGGATTTTGCCGCGCGGATGGAGACGTTCTTCAAAGACAGCAGGCCGGACCTCGTCATCGTCTCCGCCGACTGGCTGGAATACGCCCGCGGGCCGCGCTTCGACGGCATGATTGCGGATCTCAAACATACCATCGCCGAACTCACCGGGCGCGGCATTGCCATGGTGCTGCTCGGTCCGCCCGTGCAATTCCGAAGCCGGCTGCCGTCGATGCTGATGCGGGCGCAGCTTCGCGGCGTCGATCTGCGCGCCGATGATTTTGTGCTGCCGGACATTTTCGCGCTGGATGCGCGGATGAGATCGGCGCTCTCGCCGCGCGAGAAATTCGCTTATATATCGGTCGTCAACGCGGTCTGCCCGGCGCGGCAATGCCCGCTCACGATCGGCGGAGACGTTCCGCTGGCGTGGGACCACGCGCATCTGACGGCGGAGGGGTCGGAGTATGTGGTGGGCAGGATTGCGTCGATGCTTGGGCTCAAGCAATGACTTTCAGCTCTTGATGCCCGGGCTTCCACGTCTTGCTTCTCTTCTCGCGGCAAAGCCGTGGATAGCCGGGACAAGCCGGGCCATGACGAATTAATTCAGCATCCCCACGATCGCCCCCATCAGGCACGTCACCAGCGTGCCCGATACGATCGACTTCAACCCGAGCGAGGCGATCTCGCCGCGCCGCTGCGGCGCCATGGTCCCGAGGCCGCCGATCATGATGCCGAGACTGCCGAAATTGGCGAAGCCGCACATCGCATACAGCATGATCAGCCGCGCGCGCGGGTCGAGCGCGCCGGGGTCGAGTTTTGCCAGTTCCACATAGGCGATCAGTTCATTCAGCACGGTCTTGATGCCCATCAGGCTGCCCGCGGTGGCGGCTTGCGTCCATTGCACGCCCATCAGCCAGCACACCGGCGCCATGGCATAGCCGAGCATGCGTTGCAGCGAGATCGCGGCGCCTGCGATATTCGGCAGCCGGCCAAGAATCGCGTTAGCCAAATGCACCAACGCCACCAGCACGATCAGCATTGCGACAATATTGAGCAGCAGTTCGAGTCCGGCTGCGGTGCCCTTGACGATCGCGTCCATGGTGCTGGAAGCGTGCAGGTCGGGATCGTCGAGCGCGCCGCCGGTATGCTTGCCGGTGGCTTCCGGTACCATGATCAGGCTGATCAGGATCGCCGCCGGCGCTGACACTACCGAGGCGATCACGAAATGCGCGGCGGCATCCTGGATAAGAGGCGCCAGCAGCGTCGCGTACAGCACGAGCACCGTGCCGGCGATCCCGGCCATGCCGCCGGTCATCACCAGGAACAGTTCGCTGCGCGTCAGTTGCGCCAGATACGGCCGGATGAACAGCGGCGCCTCCACCATGCCGAGGAAGATATTGGCTGATGTAGACAGACCGACCGCACCGCCGATGCCGAGGGTGCGCTCCAGGAGCCGGGCCATGCCGCGCACGATCGGCGGCAGGATGCGCCAGTAGAATAACAGCGTGGTGAGTGCGCTCATGACCAGCACCACGGGGAGAGCCTGAAACGCCAGGATGAAATCTGCGCCGGGCGACTTGAGGTCGAACGGCAGCGTGCCGCCACCGAGATAGCCGAACACGAAAGCCGTGCCTGCGCGCGCGGCGGCGGAGATGGTGCCGACGGCGTCGTTGATGGCGGAAAATGCGTGCGCGACGAACGGCAGCTTGATCAGCACGAGCGCGGTAAGAAGCGTAACGGCAAGGCCGATCGCCGCCTGCTTCAGCGACACCGCGCGCCGGTTTTCACTGATCGCCCACGCGATTCCCAACAGCGCGAATATGCCGAACGCCGATTGCAGCTGCTGCATCCGCCCACCCACGATGTCGTCCCCGCGAAGGCCGAGACCCATACACCCGGTTATCAGTGATACGAAGGTGTCGGCGACTTGCCAAACAATAATCGCCGGTGGTCATGGGTCCCCGCCTTGGCGGGGACGACGGTGGGGTGTGTTGCGCGTCACCCGCGCCCGACGAACGGCATCTTGCTGGCCATCACCGTCATGAACAGCACGTTGGCGTCGAGCGGCAGGCTTGCCATATAGGCGACGGCGTCCCCGACCGCCTTGGCGTCCATGCGCGGCTCCTGTTTCATGCTGCCGTCGGGCTGCATCACCCCGGGCCCGTTCACCATTCGGTCGGTCATCGGCGTTGCGGCATTGCCGATATCGATCTGCCCGACGGCGATATCATAGGCGCGCCCGTCGAGATTGCTCGCCCGCGTCAGTCCGGTGATGCCGTGCTTGGTAGAGGTATAGGGCGACGAGAACGGCCGCGGCGCATGCGCGGAAATCGAGCCGTTGTTGATGATGCGGCCGCCGCGCGGGGTCTGGTCCTTCATGATCCGGAACGCGTGCTGGGTGCACAAGAACGGCGCGGTGAGGTTGGTGTTCACCACCGCCTGCCATTGCGCAAGGCTCAGATCCTCGAACGGCAGCGGCGGCGCGCCCATGCCGGCGTTGTTGAACAGCACGTCGAGCCGTCCATAGACCTCCATCACCTTGGCGAAAAGTGCCGCGATCGACCCGGGGTCGGTCATGTCAGCGGTGACAGGCAGGCTCTTGCCGACGTTGTCGCCGAGCTTTTTCGTTTCTTCGAGCATTTCGAGACGTCGTCCGGCAAGCACCACGGTGAACCCGGCCGTCATCAGCGCCAGAGACGCGGCGCGGCCGACGCCGGTGCCGGCACCCGTGACGATTGCGATTTTTTCTGCGGCTGCTGCCATTTTGTTTCTCCCTGATTGTTCCTTGATTGTAAAACTACACCGCCGTCATTCCGGGATGCGCCTCTTGGCGCAGGCCCGGAATCCATAACCGCCGATCGCGTTATGGATTCCGGGCTCGCGCTTGGCGCGCTCCGGAATGACTGCGGCTGCTGCCATTTTGTTTTCCCTGATTGTTCCTTGATTGTAAAAACTACACCGCCGTCATTCCGGGATGCGCCTCTTGGCGCAGGCCCGGAATCCA